>NZ_DIEJ01000270.1:25933-26090 GCF_002418565.1 Achromobacter sp. UBA5777
CATAGCGGGCGGCGCGCGTCTGGAGTTCGACGTTGTGGCAATAGTGGCAGCGCCACGGGCAGCCCGAAATGAAGACGACCGCGGCCAGTTGGCCGGGCCAGTCGACGGTGGAAAAAGGCACCAGCCCGCCCACGGCGGGCGAGGGCCGGGGGGGGGG
>NZ_DIEJ01000288.1:0-6923 GCF_002418565.1 Achromobacter sp. UBA5777
GGCGACCAGGCGGGCGGCCACGGCGGCGGCCGAACCGCCCGACGAGCCGCCGGGCACGGCGGCGTGATCCCAGGGGTTCTTCACGGCGCCGTAAGCCGAGTTCTCGTTGCCGGAGCCCATGGCAAATTCGTCGCAGTTCAGCTTGCCCAGCGACACCGCGCCGGCCGCGCCCAGGCGTTCCACGACGGTCGCGTCGAACGGGCTGACGTAACCGTCGAGCATCTTGCTGCCCGCGGTAGTGCGCCAGCCGCGCGTCACGAACGCGTCCTTGTGGGCGATCGGGATGCCGGCCAGCGGACCCGCGGTGCCGGCTGCCAGTGCAGCGTCGGCTGCACGGGCCTGGGCCAGCGTCAATTCGGCGTCAATATGTAAAAAGGAATTCAGGCCGCTGGCCGCTTCGGCGGCCGACAGGGCGCTTTGCGCCAGGTCTACCGCGCTGACTTCGCGTTGCGCGAGGGCCGCGCGCAACGCGGCGATCCCCTCGAATTGGGTATGCAGGGCAGGTTTCGTCATGACTTAATCCAGGACCTTGGGAACCAGGAACAGGCCGTCCTGGGCATCGGGCGCGTTGGCCAGCAGTTCCTGGCGGCGGGCTTCCGATCCGGCTTCGGTCACGGCGTCTTCACGCAGGCGCAATACGATGTCCTCGTGCGCGGACAGGGGATGAGCCAGGGGTTCGACGCCTTGGGTATCGACGGACTGAAGCCGTTCGATCAGGTGGAGGATGCCGTTGAGTTCGGCCTGCGCGACGGTGCGCTGGTCGGGGGTCAGTTCGATTCTGGCCAGCCGGGCAATGCGGGCCACATCTTTGTCGTTGAGCGCCATGGGGGATTGCAAAAATCGGTAAGCGAAGGCCGCGGGGCGGGAGTGGGCAGTATGCATACGCCAAACCCGTTACAAAGCTTGAATAGCCTGCATTTATGCGCTATTTCCGGGGAAATTATAAGTTATGATTCACGGTTTAATCGCCGTGATGACAGGCGGACCCGTTGTTTCACGGGCCAAACGCCCCGCGGCTTGACCCCAATTCCCCCCAGAATTTAGCTGAGCTCCCATGTTCGGATTCCTGCGCAGTTATTTTTCCAGCGATATGGCGATTGACCTAGGTACCGCCAATACGCTGATTTACGTCCGCGGCAAGGGCATCGTTCTCGATGAGCCTTCCGTGGTCGCAATCCGTCATGAAGGCGGCCCCCACGGCAAGAAGATCATTCAGGCCGTCGGGCACGAAGCCAAGCAGATGCTCGGTCGCGTTCCCGGCAACATAGAGGCCATTCGGCCCATGAAAGACGGCGTGATTGCCGACTTCACGGTCACCGAACAGATGCTCAAGCAGTTCATCCGCATGGTGCACCCCCGCAACATGCTGGCGCCCAGCCCGCGGATCATCGTCTGCGTGCCCTGCGGCTCCACCCAGGTTGAACGCCGCGCTATCCGTGAATCGGCGCTCGGCGCCGGCGCTTCCCACGTATTCCTGATCGAAGAACCCATGGCCGCCGCCATCGGCGCCGGCCTGGCCGTGTCCGACGCCAGCGGCTCGATGGTCGTCGACATCGGCGGCGGCACCACGGAAGTGGCCGTCATCTCGCTGGGCGGCATGGTCTACAAGGGTTCCGTGCGCGTCGGCGGCGACAAGTTCGACGAAGCCATCGTCAACTACATCCGCCGCAACTACGGCATGCTGATCGGCGAACCCACGGCCGAACTGATCAAGAAGGAAATCGGCTCGGCATTCCCGGGTTCCGAAGTCCGCGAAATCGAAGTCAAGGGCCGCAATCTGGCCGAAGGCGTGCCGCGCAGCTTCACGGTCTCGTCCAACGAGATCCTCGAATCGCTGACCGATCCGCTCAATCAGATCGTTTCCGCCGTCAAGATCGCGCTCGAACAGACGCCGCCCGAATTGGGCGCGGACATCACCGACAAGGGCATCGCCCTGACCGGTGGCGGCGCGCTCCTGCGTGACCTGGACCGCCTGCTGCAAGAAGAAACCGGCCTGCCGGTCGTGGTGGCCGACGATCCCCTGACCTGCGTCGTGCGCGGTTGCGGCGAGGCGCTGGAACACCTTGAGAAACTGGGCGCCATCTTCATCAACGACTAATATTGCCCGCCAGCCCGGAGCCCCGCTTTTTTCTGGCTCCGGCCGCTGCGGGGGCCTCGGACGCGGGCGCCCGGGCTGAGATTCATGCAACGACAAGGGACTCCCCCCCTATTCAGGCGCGGCCCACCGGCAGAGGTGCGGCTGGTCGTTCTGGTCGTCCTTGCTCTGGCCCTGATCGTCATGGATTCCCAATGGCGCATGCTGGAACCGGCGCGCCGTGCGATTGCCGTAGGGCTTTATCCGTTCCAGCGTGCCGTCATGGCGCCGCGCGATCTCGTCCAGCAAGTCAACGAATGGGTTAACGCGGCCAACCTCATCCGCAGCGAAAACGAGGCCTTGCAGCGTCAGCGCATCGAACTCGCCCAAGTCGCATCCCACGCGGCGCAGCTTGCCGCCGAAAACTCCCAGCTTCGCCGCCTGCTTGGCGTGACCGATACCGTGGCGCAGTCCGCCGTGGTCGTTGAGGTCATGTACGAACCCACCAACGCGTTCACGCAGCGCCTGGTCTTCAACAAGGGCAGCAAGGCTGGCTTGGCCCCGGGCATGCCCGTCATCGACGAAGGCGGTGTGGTTGGCCAGATCGTCCGCGTGACCCCCATGACCGCGGAAGCGGCGCTCGTCACCGATGAGCAGGTTTCCATCCCCGTGCAACTCCTGCGCAACGGACTTCGTCTGATTGCGTTCGGCGGCAACTCGCCCGGCAAGATGGAAGTGCGTTACCTGGCGGCCAATGCCGACATCAAGGAAGGCGATACTATTGTCACCAGCGGCGTCGGTGGCCTCTTTCCCGCCGGCCTGCCCGTGGCCAAGGTGACCTCGGTGGAACGCGATACCGCCTCCGGCTTCGCGCGCGCCGTATGTGAACCGCTGGCCCATCCCGAACGCTATCGCCACTTCCTGGTTCTGCAGGTGGATGTGGATCGCGCCGAGTCCAACCGTCAGGAGGTCGATTCCGGTGGATCGGACTAACCAACACGCTGCGGGGCAGTCCCCGCGCCGCCTTGGCACGCCCAGCAACGTGCATCCCGACCGGCTGTCGGGTCCCGCGCATGCCTTCTTCGTGTGGGGCACTGTCCTGCTCGCCTGGCTGGTGTCGCTGCTGCCGTGGCGTCTTTGGCAGGGCGCGCCCGACGTGCTGCTGCTCATCATCGCTTTTTGGTGCGTGCACGAGCCGCGCCGCGTGGGTCTGTTCACGGCCTTCTTCTTCGGCGTGCTGATGGACGTGCACGACGCCGGCCTCCTGGGCGAGCACGCGCTGTCGTACACGCTCGTCGCCTACGGCGCGGTGGTCCTGCATCGCCGGCTGCAACGGTTCGACCTCTGGAGCCAGGCGATGCACATGCTGCCTGTGTTCTTCATTGCGCGCTTCGTCACCCAGATCATCCACGCGTGGCTGGCCGGAAAATGGCCGGGCTGGGACTGGGGCATCAGCGTGCTGCTGACGGCTGCGTTGTGGCCGCTGGCGGGTTGGGTGCTGCACCTGCCGCAACGCGGTGTCGACGACGCCGAATCCTCATCCGCCTGACGGCGGCGTTGCGTCATGTTTGAATTCAAGAAAACCGGCCAGCAGCAGAAGCAGCGCTTTCGCCTGCGCGCCTGGGTGGGCGGTGCCTTCGCCCTGGTCTGCTTCGGCGTGCTGGTGGGCCGTTTCTGGTATCTGCAGGTCGACCGCTACGAGGGCTTGTCCGAACGCGCCGACCGCAACCGCATCGCGGTCGTGCCGATTCCGCCGCGCCGCGGCGAGATCCTGGACCGTAACGGCGAAGTCCTGGCCCGCAACTACCGCACCTACACGCTCGAAGTCGTGCCGGCCCACGCGGGCAACATGAACGAACTCTTCGATCGCCTGACCGAAGTCGTCTACATCAGCCCGTCCGACCAGCGCCGCTTCAAGCGCCGCGCGGCCGAATCCAGCCGCTACGCCAGCCTGCAACTTCGCAACAACCTGAACGAAACCGAAGCCGCGTGGTTTGCCGCGCACGCCTTCCAGTTCCCGGGTGTAGAACTGCGCGCCCGCTGGGTGCGCGAATATCCGCAGGGCGTGTCGGCCGCGCACGTGGTCGGCTACATCGGCCGCATCGCCGACAACGACATCGAAGAGCTGGACCGAGCCGGGCAGCTCGGCAACTACCGCGGCACCGAGGTCATCGGCAAGAAGGGCATCGAAAAGACCTGGGAAGAGCAACTGCACGGCCGCACGGGCCTCGAAGAAGTCGAGGTCACCGCCGGCGGCCGGCCCATGCGCACGCTGCGCCGCATCGATCCGGTGCCGGGCTCGGACATCATGTTGTCCATCGACATGGGGCTGCAGAAGGTGGCCGAAGAGGCCTTCGAGGGCCAGCGCGGCGCCCTCGTCGCCATCGACCCGGACACGGGCGAAGTCCTGGCGTTCGTGTCGCAACCGTCGTTCGACCCGAACCTGTTCGTGGATGGCATCGACGTCGACAACTGGCGCATGCTGAACGAATCGCCGGACCATCCGCTGATCAACCGTCCCCTGTACGGCACGTATCCCATCGGCTCCACCTACAAGCCTTTCGTGGCCCTGGCCGCGCTGGAACTGGGCAAACGCCGCGCGACCGACCGGGTTTCGGACCCGGGCTATTACGAATTCGGCGGACAGAAGTTCCGCAACGCTGGCGGCGCGGCCTACGGCATGACGGACATGCACAAGGCCATCGTCGTGTCGTCCGACACTTATTTCTATTCGCTCGGCCCTGAAATCGGCGTGAACGCCCTGCACGATTTCACCAAGCAGTTCGGGTTCGGCCAGATCACCGGCATCGACCTGGAAGGCGAGAAGCGCGGCGTGCTGCCGTCCACCGATTGGAAACGCTCGGCCTACAAGGACAAGGAGCGCCAGCGCTGGTACGCGGGCGAGACGATCTCCGTGGCGGTGGGCCAGGGCTACAACGCCTTTACGCTGCTGCAACTGGCGCAGGGCACGTCCACACTGGCCAACAACGGCCTGTACCGCCGCCCGCACCTGGTGCACGCCGTGCGCGATTCGCGCTCGGGCGTGGCCAAGCCCACCGAGGCGCCGCCGGACTACCGCATACCGCTCAAGCAGGCCAACGTGGACGTCATCAAGAACGCCATGGCCGACGTGGTGCGCGCCGGCACGGCGCGGCGCGCGTTCGCCAACACGCCGTACCAGGCGGCCGGCAAGACTGGCACGGCGCAGGTGTTCAGTCTGCGTGGCGGCCACTACCGCGCCAGCGCGATCGACGAACGCCTGCGCGATCACGCGCTGTTCATGGGCTTCGCGCCGCTCGAGCAACCGCGCATCGCCGTGGCGCTGATCGTCGAAAACGCCGGCTGGGGCGCCAGCGTGGCGGCTCCGGTCGCGCGCAAGGTCTTCGATTACTGGCTGGCCAAGGATCGCCAGGACAAGATCGCGCGTCCCCAACCCGCCGACACCATGGCGACCGTCGATGACATCGCCTCCGACCTGGTGCGCCAACAATGAAACGTCTTGGCCTGATTCTGCTGCGAGTGTTCACGGCCTTCGACTGGCCGCTGCTCGCGATCCTGATGATGTTCGCGGCGCTGGGCCTGACGGTGATGCACTCGGCCGTCGGTGGCACGGATTGGCGCTTCGCGGAACAGTCGCGCAACTTCATCATCGCGTTCTTCGCGATGTGGACAATGGCGCTGATCCCGCCAAAGCTGCTGATGAAGCTGGCGTTGCCGTTCTATGTGGTGGGCGTGGTGCTGCTGCTGGGCGTCGAGTTCTTCGGCGAAACCAGCAAGGGCGCCACCCGCTGGCTGAACCTGGGCGTGACCCGCATCCAGCCGTCCGAGATGATGAAGATCGCGGTGCCGATGATGTTGGCCTGGTATTTCCAGCGCCACGAAGGCGCGGTCCGCGTGCGCGACTTCCTCGCCGCCGCTGCGATGCTGGCCGCACCTTTTGGCCTGATCGTGCTGCAGCCCGACCTGGGCACGGCGCTGCTGGTCTTCGGCGCGGGCTTTTTCGTGATCTATTTCGCGGGACTGTCGTTCAAACTGCTGGTGCCGGTCATGCTGGCCGGCGTCATTGCCATCGGCACACTGGTCTACTACGAAGACCAGCTCTGCGAGCCGGATGTGGACTGGGTGGTGCTGCACGAATACCAGAAGCACCGGGTCTGCACGCTGCTCAATCCCAGCTCGGATCCGCTAGGCAAGGGCTTTCACACGATCCAGTCAATGATCGCAGTGGGCTCGGGCGGCGTGTACGGCAAGGGCTACATGAAGGGGACGCAGACGCACCTGGACTTCATCCCGGAACGCACGACAGACTTCATCTTTGCCGTGTACGCCGAGGAATTCGGCTTGTACGGCGGCATTGCAATCCTGGTGCTGTACGGCCTGATGATGGCGCGCGGTTTGACGATCGCGTCGCGGGCCGCGTCGCAATTCGGCCGGCTGCTGGCGGGCGCGCTGACGATGATGCTGTTCATCTACGTATTCGTGAACGTAGGCATGGTGACGGGGATCTTGCCCGTGGTGGGGGTGCCGTTGCCGTTCATGAGTTATGGGGGGACGGCGTTGTTCACGATGGGGATTGCGTTTGGGATCATGATGAGTATTAGTCGGCATCGGTCTGTGAAGACTTGATGGCGGTTTGCTGGTCTTGATGGTTTGTCGCGGCTTTTGCTGTCTGGACGTGGCTTAGTTCTTATCTCCTACATTCGTTGACTCTTGTTGCCTGTGGGCTTCGAAGGTCGGTGAATTTGGCGCCACGAAGTTCTTCGTGGGTCGGTGATCTTGGCGCCGCGAAGTTCTTCGTAGGTCGCCCGACGCCGCGGTCACCGTGGGTGCGATCGCCCACGATTGCGGT
>NZ_DIEJ01000205.1:0-13290 GCF_002418565.1 Achromobacter sp. UBA5777
CTCCGGCTGCACCGGCTGCGTCTGCCGCGCCCGCCGCCACCGCCGCCCCGGCCGCCGCCGCCGCCGCACCGACCGTCATCGTCCCGACCGAGCTCGACACCAAGGCCTGCATCGACAAGCTGCGCAAGGGCGCCACGGCGAACGGCCTGACTGTCGCCGACTGGGACAAGTACACGGCCAACGCCACGCTGCTGCCCACGACCGTCGCGTCGGCCAAGGGCCAGCCCGAGGGCCGCGAAAGCTGGTGGGACTACATCGCCAAGACGGTCGACGACGAGCGCGTGCAGGACGGCAAGGCGGTGCTCTCCAAATATGGCAAGGAGCTTGGCGCCATCAGCCAGCAATACCAGGTTGATCCCGCGACGCTGGTCGCCATCTTCGGCATCGAAACCAACTACGGCCGCCAGGTCGGCAAGACCGATGTCCTCAATGCCTGGCTGACGCGCGCCTGCACCGAAAACAAGCCGCTTTGGGAAAAGAACGCGTACGCGTCCGTGCGCCTCTTGCGCGACGGCACCGTGCCCGCCGACAAGTTCGTCGGATCCTGGAGCGGCGCGTTCGGCATGACCCAATTCATTCCGACTTCGTTCTACGAACTGGCTGCCGACGGCGATGGCGACGGCCGCATCGACCTCTACAACTCGCTGCCCGATGCGCTGGCCTCCACCGCAAACCACCTGCGCAAGCGCCGCGCCCAGTGGACGCACGGCTTGCCCGCCGTCGTGGAAGTGCGCGTGCCGGCCGAGCTGGCCGCCGCGATCCCGCCCGAGCCCGACGCCGAGTACGTGGGATCCAAGGACCGCCGCACGATCGCCCAGTGGGCGCAGGCTGGCGTCAAGCAAGGAGATGGCTCGGTGCTGAAGCTGCCCTCGGGCAACGACCAGCAGGCGTACCTGTTCGCACCGACCGGCGCGCGGGGACCGGTGTTCCTCGCCACGGTCAATTTCGACGCCATCCTGCATTACAACCAATCGCGCCGCTACGGCCTGGCCGTGTCGCTGCTGCTGAACCGCCTGCAAGGCGGCCCGGCGCTGGTGACCGCATGGCCGACCGACGATCCCGGCCTGTCGCGCGCGCAGATCAAGGAACTGCAGAAGCAGCTTTATGGCCGCGGCCACGACATCGGGGTGGCCGACGGCATCCCGGGCGGCAAGACGCGCGATGCCGTGCGGGCAGAGCAGGCGCGCCTGAACCTGCCGCAGGACGGCCGCGTGGGCAAGCGCATTCTGGACGCGCTGGTGGCAGAACAGCCGGCCGCCATGCGCGCGTATCCCTCGCAATAAGCCAGGCGCCGATGGCGGGGCGGCCGGCCGCGGCGAATCCGCTGCGGCCTTGGCCGGCCCGCGCGAGCGCATTGCGATTTTTCATTGGCGTTTCGTGTGGCTGCGGCGCGGGTGAGGGTTAGGCGCAGGTGTGCAAGGCCGCGCCGGCCGGTATGATCGGCAGGTCCGCCCGCCGGATTGCCAGCCCGTCCCCAAACTACATCCGCCATCCCCGCCGACATCCATGCCGTCCGCCGAGTTTCCCGACGATTTCCAGACCCTGCGCCTGTCCGCAAGTCGTATGTCCCAGGCGCATCTGCCGTTCATGATCGAGATGCACGCGAATGCCGACCTGATGCAGTCCATGGGAGGCACGCGCGACGCGGCGGCCAGCCGGCGCTATGTGGCGCAGAACCTCGTCCACTGGACCGAGCACGGCTACGGCATGTATGTGCTGCAAGACCGCGATACCGGACGGCCCGCGGGCCGCGCGGGGTTGAAGGTGTCGACCGCGCCGGGGCGGGCCAGCGTTGAATTGGCCTACGCCTTGCATCCCGACTGCTGGGGCAAAGGTTTCGCGCCGGAGATTTCGCGTGCGCTGATCGGGCTGGGGTTTCGCCTGCTGCCCGTTGACGTGCTGGGCGCCGTGGCGCTGCGTTCAAACCTGGCGTCGCAGCGCGTCATGGAAAAGACCGGGCTGCGCTACGTCGGCATGACCGGCGACGCGCCGGAACCCAAGGTCTGCTACGAGATCCGCCGCGCAGACTGGCGCAAGCGCGAAGGCGTATGAGGGCGAGTGACGCGCCGGGGCCAGGCGGGCGGCGCTAACATGGCGCGATGAGCACGAAGAAACCGACTGGCGGCAAGTCGAGCCCCGCCGCAATTTCGGGCGACGACCCGCCGCCTGTTGCGCCCGAGCGTCCCGCGCCGGACGAATGCTGCAACAGCGGTTGCATTCCCTGCGTCTATGACCTTTATGACGAAGCGATGGACCGCTACCGCGAAGCCCTGAAGGCGTGGCGCGCCCGGCACGAGGCGCACGGCAGCTAAAAGCCGATGCTTCAGCCGGCAAGCTTCATGTGAATGATAGGGAAGGGGCGGCCTGAGTCGTCGTAGGCCGAGCGGCCCACGTCCTGAAATCCGTAGTGCTTGTAGAAGCCATGCGCCTGCGGATTCTGCTCGTTCACGTCCACCAGCAGCGTGCCGTGCAGCGATCGCGCAAAATTCAGCAGGCGTCGGCCTGCGCCCTTGCCCCGCTTGTTGGCATCCACGAACAGCATCTCGACCTTGTTGCCGGTCAGACCCATGAAGCCGGCCACTTCGCCGGCGTCGTCCTCACAGACCCACACCCTGACGGACGGCAGGTACGTGTTCAGCACCTGCGGGTACATGGCCTGGATTTCCTTTTCAGTCAGAAAAGTGTGGGTGGCGCGTACCGAACGGAGCCAGATGTCCACCAGGGCCAGATCGTCGCCGTGGTTGCGTTCTCGGATTTTCATTTTCTTGTTGCGTGGGTGTCAGACACCGGTAAGCCGCTAAAGCCCGGCGCGATACAGATCCGTGGCTGCCAGGACGGTTTCCATCTGCACAGTATGCGCGAAAACGAATCGGTCTCCGTAGACCGTTTCATCCGGAAACTCCGAAATCAGCGCCATGGGCAGTTCCTCGCGGTCGGTCTCCGTGACCTGCACGGGGATGCCGTTAAGCACGTCAAAGCCCTTTTCGAGCGCGTGCGCGTGAAAGAGTTCCAACTGCCGCGCGTTGAACTCCACCAGCCCCGGCACGTTGCGCGCCAGCCGTGCGGTGACGCCTTCGATCAACCGTTGAGCGCGGTCGGCCCATCCCGGATGATGACGCAGGACCAGGAAGAACCCCTTGGGAATGGTCCACAGCTCGAAGTGGCGCGGCAGGTAACCCGACAGCGGACGTGTCCATTCGTGCGCGGGATAGCCATGCAGGTTGATGTGCAACTGCGCGCCGCTGATCGCGTGCGCCTGGTGACGGCCATCACGCTCGAAGAACGGTGCGCGCTCGCGGTAGGCGATGTCGTCGCCGAGCGCGCTGTAGCGCGACGCGTGCAGCATGTGGCGCGGGTGGTGCTCGCGCAGCCGGTTGAAGAGCGCATAACCGTCCGGATTCTCGGAAGCAATCAACGCGAAATGCGCGTCGCCGCCTGCAGCCAACGTCTCGGCTGCACGCAAGGCGCCCACGACACCAGAGGTTTCGTTGGCATGCTGCGCGCCGGAAATGAAGACGGCCGGGCCGGGCCCGCGCACGTAGGTGCCCAACACGGGGCGGCCTTGACGTGACACGGCTTGGAAGGTGTCGCCGCCAAAGGCCGCCATGCAGCCGGCGATCTGCGCGGCCGACAATGGCTCTCGGGCTTGCGCCAGCGGACCGGTAAGCGCGGCCGGCGTCACGGGGGCGACCGGGGCGAAGGGCTCCACCAAGATCTGCACGCGCGGCGCGCCATCGTGGCGGCGGATGTCGGGAATGATCTGGCCCGGTTGCAGGCCGCGGTCGCCGGACGGGCGGCCGGAATGCTGCTGGAAGTGCTCCAGCAGCGAGAAGTAGATGTCCTCGTGCAGCGCTTCGAACGTGCTGACGATTTCCTCGTCCACCGGCAGCGCGAAGTCGATGCCGGGCAGATCCACGCGGATTTCCAGCCGGTCGAAATACGGCTCGTGCGCGCCCCACGTGTGGTTGCGCACCGTGTCCAGGATGCTGCGAAAGAGCAACTGGTACTCGGTGGCCTGTGCGGCATCGGTCTGCACGGCGCCGCTGGCATCCTGCACGCGCAGCCAGCCGGTAGGCGACAGCTCCGGCGTGCCGTCCGGCGCATGCCCAAGCTGGTTCGGCGCGACCACGCGGGTGTCGAGCGTGCGCCCGTCGGCATACGACAGGCGCACGTCGTAGTGCAGGTCGTCGGCGCCGGGCAGCATCGTCACGCGCACGTCTTTCAGCAACGCCACGAGCGGATAGGCCTCCAGCGTGAAGCGCTTGGCCTGCGCGTGTTCGTGCAGCGGATAGCGGATCTCGGCCGAGACCAGGCCCTCGCGCTCCACCTCTTCAAGGAAATAGTGCACGAGCGGTTTGTAGGCGCTGCGAAAGCGCGCCGTCACGCCCGCCTGCTCAAGCTTGGCCTGCGCGGCGCGCCGGGCGTCCACGCCTTCGAACACCCAGCCTTCCACGACCGCGCCGCGCCAGGCCGGCGCCATGTAGGCGTGCGTCCAGGCGTCCAGGGTGCGATCGAAACTCTTGTCCAGCAACGACATACTCAACATTCCTTCCGGCCCGTGGCGCGGATCGATTCTTCAGACCTTGCCGGTCGGGTCCAGGCGGTCGCGCAGCCAGTCGCCCAGCAGGTTCAGGCCCAGCACCGTCAGCATGATGGCCAGGCCAGGAAACACGCTGACCCACCAGGCCGTCTGCATGTACGTGCGGCCGTCGGCAAGCATACCGCCCCAGCTCGGGATCATGGGATCCACGCCCAGGCCCAGGAAGGTCAGGCTGCTTTCCAGCAGGATGTTGTTGGCCACGTTCAGCGTCATCAGGATCACCAGCGGACCCAGCAGGTTGGGCACGATGTGGTGGCGGATCATCGCCAGGTCGCGCACCCCGAAGGCGCGCGCCGCCAGCACGAACTCGCGCTCGCGCAACGCCAGCACCTGCGCCCGCACCAGGCGAGCGTACTGCACCCATTGCGACACGATCATGAAGAAGATGACGTTGAACAGCCCGCCGCCCAGGATGGCGATGAACGTGATCGCCACCAAAATGAAGGGCAGCGCCAGCTGCACGTCGGCAAAGCGCATCACGATCATGTCCCAGAAGCCGCGGTAATACCCGGCGATGAGACCCATCACGATGCCCAGCAGCGCGCCGCCCAGCACCGAGGCAAAGCCCACCAGCAGCGAGATCTTGCCGCCGACGATCACGCGGGCCAGCACGTCGCGGCCCAGCGGATCGGTGCCGAAGGGATGGGCGGCCGACGAGAAGGGCGCCATCAGGCGGGCGGCCAGGTCCATCGATTCGCCGCCGTCGGGAAACAGCCAGCCGGACGCCAGCACAAGCAGGACCATGACGCCGGTCAGAAGCGCGCCCAGCACGAATTCCAGCGAGCGGTAGCGGCTGCGCGGCTTCATGGCCTTGGGGGCGGCGGGGGAAGTGGTTGTCTGCATGATGCTCAGCGCGTGCGAATACGGGGATCGACAATGCCGTAGGCGATGTCGACGATCAGGTTGACCAGGACGATGACGGTGGCCAGCACCGTGACGGTGCCTTGCAGCACGGGATAGTCGCGGCCGGAAATGGCGTCGAAGGCCAGCGTGCCCAGCCCTGGCCAGTTGAAGACCATCTCGATCACCACGATGCCGCCGATCAGGCCGCCGAATTGCAGGCCCAGATACGTGATCAGCGGAATGGCGCAATTGCGCAGCGCATGCTTGTACAGCACGATGCGCTCTTTCAGGCCCTTGCTGCGCGCCACCATGATGTATTGCGCCGACAGCGTCTCCAGCATCGTCGTGCGCACCAGCCGGATATTGGTGGCGCTGAGAATGATCGCCATGGTCAGCGACGGCAGCACCAGGCTGGCCGGCCCGCTCCAGCCGGACGGCGGCAGCAGAGGGAAAGTAATCGACAGCAGCAGCACCAGCATCAGCGCCAGCCAGAAATTCGGGAAAGACAGGCCCACCAGCGACAAGATACGGATCGCCTGGTCGGTCGCCTTGCCGCGCTTGATCGCCGCCTGGATGCCCAGCGGCAGCGAAATCAGGATGGACACGAGAAGCGACGTGAACGCCAGCATCAGCGTGGCGGGCAGCGCATCGCCGATCAGCTTGGCGACCGGCGTGCCGCCCATGAAGCTGCGCCCGAAATCGCCATGCAGCAGCCCCTGCATGTACGACAGATATTGTTCGTGGAACGGCCGGTTCAACCCGAGCGCCTGCCGGATGTTGGCCAGGTCCTGTTCGGTCACACTGCCCGACCCCTGGCTCAGCATCAGAGCAGGGTCGCCGGTCAGGCGCACGGCATAAGAAACAAGCAGCGTCACGGCCACGATCACGAAGACGGCCTGCAACACGCGTTTGATGAGAAATCCGGTCATAAGGCGCCGCACCGGCTTGCACCGGTGCGGGTCAGTAATGTTAAGACTGCAACAACCATCGTCACTGCTTCAACGAGGCACACCCCAAGCGGGATGCCGCGGATCCGGGCTCCGCCGGTCCGCAGGCATGCCCCTGGGGGAAGCGCGAAGCGCTCGGGGGGGACCTACTCTACGGCGGTTTCGACGAAACGGAAGCGGATGTCGCCCGGAACTTCCAGGTTCTTCACGCGCTTGTTGACGCCCACGATCGTGTTCAGGCTGTACAGCGGCAATTCCAGCGCCTGGTCGGCCACGTACGCGGCGATCTCCTGCAGCATCGCCTCGCGCTTCTTCACGTCATAGACCGTGCGCTGCGCTTCCAGCATGGCGTTCAGCTTGGGGTCGTTGTCGTACGGATTCCACTTCTGACCCGAGTGGTACATCAGGTACGCGGTGTTGTCGTAGTCGTACGTCCAGCCGCCCCACTGGTTCTGCCACATTTCGCCGGTCTTGCCGCCGGGGATGATGTCGTTGAGCAGCACGCCGGTTTCATACGGCTTGATGGTGGCGCGCACGCCCACGCCCTGCAGGTAGCCCGACACGGCCTGCGCAACTTCGCGGAAGTTCGAATCGCTGCCGCGCACATCGATCTGCACCGTGGCGCCCGGCTTCACGCCAGCGGCGGCCAGCAGCTTCTTGGCTTCGGCGGGGTTGAAGGGCAGGGGCTTTTGCTCGGGGTTGAAGCCGAACGACTGCGGGCCCTGGAAGCTGGCGATCGTCTTGGCCTGGCCCAGCAGCAGCTGCTTGACGATGGCATCGCGATCGACCGCCATGATCAGCGCACGGCGCACGTCGCGGTGCTGCGTGATGCCGTTCTTGGTGTTGTAGCGCAGCGCGAAGGCTACCGGACCGCCGGTGGAAATCACGTCGGCGTTGCCGGACTTCTTCACCGTTTCGATCAGGCCCAGCGGGATCAGCGTGGCGATGTCGATGCGGCCAGCCTGCAGCTCGGCGACCTGGGTGCCGGGTTCGCCTATGAAGCGGTACACGACCTTGTCCAGCTTCGGCTTGCCGCCCCAGTAGTCATCGTTACGCGCCAGCGTCACGTTGACCTTGGGCTGGTAGCTGTCGAACTTGAACGGGCCCGTGCCGACCGGATGCGTGTTGAAGTTGTCCTCGCCCTTCTCAGTGATGTACTTCGGCGGCACGATCATCGCGCCGTAGCCTGCCAGTTTGGTCAGCAGCACCGGATCCGGCTGCTTCAGGATGAAGTCGACCGTGTATTCGTCCACCACCTTGACCTCGCCGATCGAGTCGTAGTTCGACTTCTGCGGGCCTTTGGCGCCTTCCGCGCCCAGCAGGCGGTCAAAGGTGAACTTGACGGCTTCGGCGTTGAAGGGCTCGCCGTTGTGGAACTTGACGCCTTCACGCAGCTTGAAGCGCAGACGCTTGTTGTCGTCCAGATATTCCCAGCTGGTGGCAAGACCCGGCTGCAGCTTCAGGTCGGCGCCGCGCATGGTCAGGCCGTCGTACAGATTGCTGCCGACGGAACCCCAGAAGGTCACGAACGTGTCGATCGGATCCCAACTGCCCGGATCCTGGTTGATGGCCACGTTCAGCGTGCCGGCAGCCTGCGCCGTCGAAACGGGCAGCGCGGCGGCGAGGGCCAAGGTCAGCGCGGTGGCGGAGAGGGTGGTGCGAAGGAATTGCATGGTCGCCTCCAGGGACGGGAAATCGGGTCGGACCGACGGATGAAAGAGGTTCAGGCGGCGCGAGCGACCTGATGGCCGGGCGCGAACTCGAAAAGGGGAACGATGGCGGGCTCATCGCCCACCCGGCGCACCGGGCTGGGGATCTCGCCTTCGATCAGGGACGTGTCGATGTGGCGGCCGGGTTCGGCCACCGGCACCGCAGCCAGCAGCTTGCGCGTGTAGGCATGCTGCGGCGATTCAAAGATCTGGCGGCGCGTGCCCAGTTCGACGATCTGGCCCAGGTACAGCACCGCGACCCGGTGGCTGACCTTTTCCACCACCGCCATGTCGTGCGTGATGAACAGATACGACAGCCCGCGATCCTTCTGCAGGTCCATCAGCAGGTTCAGGATCTGCGCCTGGATCGACACGTCCAGCGCAGACACAGATTCGTCCGCGATGATCAGTTTGGGATTGCTGGCCAGCGCGCGCGCGATGCACACCCGCTGTCGCTGGCCGCCCGAGAACTCATGGGGATAGCGCGTGGCGTGTTCGGGCTTCAGTCCCACCTGTTCCAGCAGTTCGCCCACGCGGCGCGCGATGGCGTCTTCACCGGCCAGCAGGCCATGGGTGCGAATCGGCTCGGCGATGCTGAAGGCCACGGTCTTGCGCGGATCCAGCGACGCGTAGGGATCCTGGAAGATGTACTGGATTTCCTGGCGCAGGCGCTGCCGGCCGGCACTGTCCATCGAGAAAATATCCTGCCCGTTGTAGCGCACGGCACCCGAAGTCGGCGCCACCAGCTGCTGCAAGGTCTTGCCGATGGTGGATTTGCCGCTGCCCGATTCGCCCACCAGCGCCAGGGTCTCGCCGGGGTAGACGTCAAAGCTGACCTGCTCCACCGCATGCACGCGGTGCGTGACGCGGCCGAACAGGTTGTGGCCCACATCAAAGCGCGTCGTCAGCTTGTCCACGCGCAGCACGGGTTCATCATAGGAGGCCGTGTCCTGCTCGCGGGTCTCGCCCACTTCGCGCAGCGTATCGCCTTCCAGCACCGTCTGCGGCGTGCGCAGCGGCAGGTCGCGGCCAGTCAGGCTGCCCAGACGCGGCACGGCGGCCAGCAGCGCGCGCGTGTAGGGATGCTTAGGCGCGTTGAAGATGTCTTCAACGGTGCCTTGCTCGACCTTCTTGCCGCGGAGCATCACGACCACATCGTCGGCCATCTCGGCGACCACGCCCATGTCGTGGGTGATGAAGATCACAGCCGTGCCCAGGTCGCGTTGCAACTCGCGGATGGTGTTCAGGATCTGCGCCTGGATGGTGACGTCCAGCGCTGTCGTCGGCTCGTCGGCGATCAACAGGCGCGGCTGGCACGACAGCGCCATCGCGATCATCACGCGCTGACGCATGCCGCCGGACAACTGGTGCGGGTAACGGTCCAGCAGTTGTTCGGCGTCGGGCAGGCGCACCTTTTCCAGCAGCTTGCGTGCGGACCGGCGCGCTGCGGAGCGTGACAGCTGCTGGTGCAGCATGATGGCTTCGACGATCTGGTCGCCGATCGTGAACACCGGGTTCAGCGACGTCATCGGCTCCTGGAAGATCATCGCGATGTCGTTGCCGCGGATCGCGCGCATCTGTTCGTCGCTGGCCTGGGTCAGATCGACCTCGCGATCGTCGCCGTCACGGAACAGGATCTGGCCAGTCGAAATCCGCCCGCCGTTGTAGTCGGTCAGGCGCATGATCGCCATCGACGTGACGGACTTGCCCGAACCGGACTCGCCCACGATCGCCAGCGTGCGGCCGGGCCGCACGTCGAAATCCAGGTTGTCGACGGCGCGAAAGCCGCCGGTGTCGGTATTGAAGTCGACCGAGACGCCGCGCACGGACAGCAGCGGAGCGGAAGAAGAAGCGGTGGTGCTAGACAACGTGGATTCTCACAGCGAGGTGGCGGCGCGGGCAGCCTGGTCGTACAGGCCCGAGAGGGCGCGCAGGGTGTTGGCCAACTGATGGCTGGCGTCGTCTGCGGCGGGGGAGTCGATGAACGGTTTGACGAGGCACTGCTCGCGCACTTCGGCGTAGCGCTGGATCGCGGCCGCGCCGGCGTCGGTCGTGGTGTAGATCACTTCCTTGCCGGTCTTGGCGCTTTGAACGACGCCCAGACGCTCCAGCTTCTTGAGCGAATAGTTCACCAGATGGGTGTCTTCGACATTGAGGGTGAAGCAGATGTCCGCCAATTTCTTGCCCCGGCCCCGATGGAACACATGGTTGAGCACCAGGATGTCCAGCGACGTCAGTTCGGGCAGTCCCGCACAGGCCATGCAACGCACCATCCAGCGATTGAATGCATGCGACGCGATGATCAGGCCGAATTCGACCTCGGACAGCTCAGGGGCGGACGAGGCGAGGTGGGAAGACGAAACGATGGCGTCCCGGACGGATACAGGCATGGGTGAGTCAGGCAAGGGGACGGATCGGCGACAAAACGTTGGTGAATTATTGACGATTTGTAGATATGGGTGCATTCGGGTTAACCCGGCCCGCGCTTTCGGATTTCTCTGATTCCGGGGTGATAGGGCGGCGATTTACAAATGCGTTCCTCACGAAGGCTGTTCTGACAAATGTGAACAGAGAGACGGTTCTGAGGCCGGCGCGCTCCCCACATCGCCTATCCCACCTAAGCAAAAAATGCCCGAAAACCATGCAGGTCAACGCGCGGACGCGGCAGGTCCGACGCGGCGGTGCGTACACCAACGCCGCCTCGCGGCTCTCCCCACTTGGCCCGGAAGACGATCACGGCTGTTCTGGCTGGCAAGGGGGATCTTGGCGGCAGTGTTCGCGGCTGCAAGCGCAGGCCCCGCCATGAGCCAGCCGGCATCGCAAACCCCTCAGCCGGCAACGGAGATCCAGCGCCGGCAGGAACAAGAGATCGACGCGCACCGCGCCCGCGCGGCGGAGCGGCCCGACATCCTGTCGGCGCCGACCGTGGACGCCGCGCGCGAGTTGGCGTTACCGGTTGAAAGCCCGTGCTTTGCCGTGCGGGAAGTCATCTGGGAGGGCGCTGAACCGCCGGCAAGCCTGACCAGCGCCATGGTGGCAGTGCTTGGCGAATGCGTCGGCGGCCGCGGGCTTCGCGCGCTGCAGGAACACCTGATCGGCTTGCTGCTCGATGACGGCCTGATCACCGCGCGGGTTGTCGTGCCCGAGCAATCGCTGGCGGCCGGCTCGTTGACGCTGCGATATCTGCCGGGCCGCATCTCCGCCGTGCAAAGCCTGGGCGCCATCGGCTGGTGGCGAACGGCGCTGCCCAAAGGCCCGGGCGGCGAACTGAACCAGCGCGACCTGGACCAGGCGCTTGAGAACATCCGCCGTCTCGGCAGCCAGGCCGACGCCGCCATCGACGTTGCGCCGGGTCCAGAACTGGGCGACTCCGACATCCTCATCAAGCCCGGCACCGGCAAGCGCTGGCACGGCTATCTGGGCGGTGACAACGGCGGCATGGACACCGTCGGCAAATACCAGATCAATGCAGGCCTGACGCTGGATTCCCCGCTGTTCCTGTACGACCAGCTATCGGTCTCGTGGAACAGCAACGCCCACTGGCGCGACACCGACTCCAACACGCGCGCCGCCTCCATCAACTACAGTCTGCCGTTCGGCTACTGGACCGTCTTTGCGGGCGCCAGCAAATCCACCTACCGCCAGACGGTGGCCGGCTTTGAAGAACCCATCGTCTATGGCGGCACCACCAAGCAGATCCAGGCGGGCGTGTCGGTCGTGCCGTACCGCGGCACCGCCTACAAGGGCAATCTGTCGCTCACCATGCTGCGCAAGCGCACGGATAGCACCCTGAATGACGTAGCCATCGACGTCCAGCGCCGCGACGTCACCGGCTACGAGATCGCCTACGGGCATCGCCATTACGTCGGCCGCGCGGTGCTCGACATCGGCGGCGGCGTGCGCGGCACGTTGCCGCAGTTCTCCGACGCACCCGGCTACGTCTATGGCGATCCTGACTGGAATGGGCGCAGCACCATCCTCACCGGCAATGCGGGGCTGTATCTACCGTTTCAGATCGCCGAGCAATCCCTTGCCTATCAGGCCAACTGGCAGATCCAGCACGCTAAGACGGCAATCCTGCCCGCCGACTATTTCACGATCGGAAACCGCTACGCCGTACGCGGCTTCGACGGCCAGATGACGCTCGCCGCTGAAGACGGCTGGACGCTGCGCAACGACCTGTCGTTCAACCTCGACGCGTTGACCGGGCTTCCCGGACAGCAGGTCTACACCGGCGTCGACGTGGGCCGCGTGGGCGGCCCGTCCGCCGCGTATCTTTCCGGCCGCACGCTGGTCGGCGCCGTCGCCGGCCTGCGCGGACGCCTCTCCATCCCATACGTCAACGCCAGTTACGACCTGTCCTTCGGCTGGCCGTTGAAGAAACCCGAATCGCTCAAAACCGCATCGACCGTCTTCGCGATGGCCTTGATGTTCGAGTTCTAAATCCGCTGTTCCCGTCAGGTGCGCATGATGTCCAAGCTTCGTTCGTTGATCGTCTGGTCCATCGTCTTCACGCAAGTCTGGACGCCCGTGCTGGCGCAGACCCTGCCGATTTCCGTGGACAAGGGCGTGCCCGGCCAGAAGCCGATCGTGGGAGTCAGCAACGGCGTGCCCGTCGTGAACATTGCGCCGCCGTCGGCGGGCGGGGTCTCCAACAACCGCTACACGCAATTCAACGTCGGACCGTCGGGCGTGGTGCTGAACAACAGCGGCGGCGCCAGCCAGACACAATTGGCCGGCCAGGTGGCCGGCAACGTCATGCTGGGCAACCAGCGCGCCACCACCATCCTGAATCAGGTCACCGCGCCGAACCCGTCGCAGCTGATGGGCACGCTGGAAGTCGCCGGCAACCGCGCCAACGTCATCGTCGCCAACCCGGCAGGCATCACCTGCAACGGCTGCGGCTTCCTGAATGCAGACCGCGCCACGCTGACCACGGGCCGCCCGCAGGTGGGTCCTGACGGCAACATCGCGCTGGACGTCGCCGGCGGCAAGTTGCGCATTGAAGGCGAGGGGCTGAACGGCACGGCCGCCAGTCAGGTCGACCTCATCGCTCGCACGCTCGAGATCAACGCCGGCGTCTGGGCCGACCGGCTCAACGTCAGGGCAGGCGCGGCGCGCGTGGACTACGCGACGGGCAATGCGACGGCCCGCGCGGGCGAAGGCCCGGCGCCCGTCGTGGCGATGGACA
>NZ_DIEJ01000151.1:0-17020 GCF_002418565.1 Achromobacter sp. UBA5777
CGCTGCTGCTCGGCGTGGGCTGGTGGTGCGGTGGGTGGAGCGGGGTGGGGGCCACGCTGCTGCCGTCGCTGCTGTGCGCGTACGGTGCGGGTGTGGCCGGTGCCGCGCTTCGTGTGGCACGCGTGGCGCGACGCAATCTGCTGGGCCTGTGCAGCGGCCTCGGCCGCGATGCACGCACGCCGGCACTGACCGAGTGGCTGCACGAATGCCTGCAGCAGTTGTCCGGCAAGCCGCTGGATGCACCGCTCACCTTCGCCGACCTGCACGATGCGCCGCGCTATGCCGGCGAGCCGGACAGCCCGCATGCGATCAGCCTGCAGATGATCACCACCTGCGTGTCGCACAACGAGCCGCGCACGCTGCCGCTGGGCGGCGCGCAGTTCTGGTTCCTGCGCGAGGAATTCGAGCAGCTGTTCCCGGCCAGCGTGGTGCAGTGGCTGGTGACGCAGGCCGGCCCGCCGCTGGAGGTGGAAGGGCGGCAGTACTACCACCTGCCGCCGGGCCCGAAGCTGCCGGTGCTGGTGGCCACGCGCATGAGCCTGAGCTTCCCGCTGCTGATCAGCGCGGTGCCGCTGCATGAACCCTCACGCCGCGAACGACGCTGCGAGCCGACCACGCCGGCGGCCGACCCCGAGCACAACGTGGCCGACAGCATGGAAGGGCTGACCAGCGCCGGGCAGGCTTGCGGCCCGGTGATCACCGCCTTCCGCATCTGCTGGTTCTCCGATGGTGGCATCAGCAGCAATTTCCCGATCCATCTGTTCGATGCCGCGTTGCCGCGCTGGCCGACCTTCGCCATCAATCTGGTCTACCCGCAGCACGCCGAAGAGG
Source organism: Achromobacter sp. UBA5777 (assembly GCF_002418565.1). Classification (NCBI taxonomy): domain Bacteria; kingdom Pseudomonadati; phylum Pseudomonadota; class Betaproteobacteria; order Burkholderiales; family Alcaligenaceae; genus Achromobacter; species Achromobacter sp. UBA5777. The sequence continues at coordinate 832 of NZ_DIEJ01000151.1, forward strand.
TGAACCACGGCAGCAGTGGCCGTCAGTCGCTGGAGCACGCGGTGTTCCTGCCCACCGAGAACCGACACGGCTGGCAGCGCACCTACCAGTCGATCGCCACACCGCTGGCGGCCGCCGAGCTGGGCCGCTTCCTGTTCGCGGTGGTGGCGACCATGCAGAACTGGCGCGATCTGCTGCAGGCGCGCGCGCCGGGCTACCGCGACCGCATCGTGCACGTCAGCCTGCAGGGCGACGAAGGCGGCATGAACCTGGACATGCCGCAGGAGGTGCTGACCCGCATCGCCGACAAGGGCAGCCTGGCCGGTGCGCGCTTCTGTTCGTTCTCGTTCGAGAACCACTACTGGATCCGCTGGCGCAACCTGGCCTCGGCCTACCAGCGCTACACGCTGGAAGTGGCACGCACCGATGATCCGGCGCAGCAGGTACTGGCCTACCGCGCGGCGTACGCGATGGTTGCCCGCGGGGAACCGGCACCGCCGTCGTACAAGCTGGGCTCGGAAGACAAGCGGGCGGCCTCGCAGCAGCTGTGGGGGTTGATGGTCGAGCAGGGACGTACCTGGGAAGACCTCGGCCCGGACCTTACCGACGGCGCACCGCGTCCGCTGCCGCAGATGAAGGTGACGCCGATCTACTGAGCCGGTAGTAGATCCACGCCATGCGTGGATGCATTTCGCGCAGGGCCAGAGCGTGCCGACCGTGGGGGGGGGCCCCCTCCCCCCCCCCCCCCNNACGGTCGGCACCCACCATCAGCATCAGCATCACCATCAGCATCAGCATCAGGTTCCAGCACCAGGAGGAAACTGTCGAAGGCGGGCTGGTGTCGGATTGCGGGGTGTCCGCGGCATGGATGCCGGGGGTCACTTCAGGGACGGGTTCACGGCGTCCCCGCAATCCGACACCACCCCGCCATCCCACGGAAAGCCCGCTGTTGCTTTTGAGGTTGCCGGCCAGCGGCCGGCACTACCGCAGGTGCAGGGCGCAGCCCTGCAGAACCCCCTACCGCCCCGGCAACTGCGCGAACGCGCGCTGCATGCAGTCCTCGCGCGGGCACACCCGGCAACCCGGCCCGATCGACACCGAGTTCCCCGGGCTCTGTACATCCAGCCCCAGCGAATACACCAGGCGTTCGGCATGCTGCAGGTCGCAGCCCAACGCCACCGCGAACGTCTTGCGTGGCTGGCCATGGCCCACCGGCCCGCTGCTGACCTGCCGCGCCAGCCAGAAATGACGGCGGCCATCGGGCATGCGCGCGGTCTGGGTGAGGATGCGCCCGGGCTGGTTGAACGCCTCGTAGACGATCCACAGCGGGCACGACCCTCCCACCTGCGAGAAGTGGAAATCGGTGGCCGAATGGCGTTTGGACACGTTGCCGGCACGGTCCACGCGGATGAAGAAGAACGGCAGCCCGGGCGCACTGCGCCGTGCCAGCGTGCTCAGCCGATGGCAGACCGCTTCGAAGCCCACGCCGAACTGGTGCGCCAGCAGCTCGATGTCGTAACTGCTGGTCTCGGCCGCACGCAGGAAACGCATGTACGGCATCACCAACGCACCGGCGAAGTAATTCGACAAGCCAATCCGCGCCTGCGCGATGCGTGCCTCATCGGTAAAGCCAGCGCGCGCCACTACCGCATCGATCTGCGGCAGGTAGCCGTGAAGGGCCAGCTCGGCCGCCATCTGGAACGCCTGCTGGCCGGGCTCCAGGTAATCGGGCAGCCACAGCCGCCGCGCATCGGCATCGTATTGCCGTTTCTCGCGCCCGGCCTGCAGTGCGGCCACTTCCACCAGCACGCCATGGCGGTCGGCCAGCAGCTGGCGCAGCCGCGGTGCCACATGCCCGGGCGACAGCCCCCATTCGGCGAACAGCTGCTCGGCCAGCTCGTCCAGTTCGGGGATGTGGTTGTGCATGCGGTTGAAGAACTCGCGCACCTGGTCACCGGCGGGCAGGGTGCTGCCGGCACCGGGCTCGCCCAGCTGGAACTCCAGCGCGGCGGCATGCTCGCGCAGCGCCAGGTGGCGGCGGTGCAGGTCCAGCAGTGCGCGGCTGACCTGCGGCAGGTTGCCGGCCAGGGCGCGCAGCTCGGTCGCGCTGACTTCGGCCAAGCCGAGGTCGCGCAGGGTCTCGCCCAGGGCTTCCTGCAGGGCAGCGGGCTCATCTTCGTCGAACAGTGAGGAAACATCGCCCAATACCTCGCCCAGCTTCTTCTGCACGGCCGGGGTGAGTGGGCGTTTGTTGCGCTCGATCTGGTTCAGGTAACTGGCCGACAGGCCCAAGGCGCGGGCCAGGTCCACCTGGCTGTAGCCGCGTTGCTCGCGCAGCCGTAGCAAGCGCAGGCCAAGCTGCCGCTGGGTGGCTGAATAATTCACAGAATTAACATGAATCGTCTGGCGTGTTGGCCAGATTAAGCGGATTCAGCCCGGAAATCGAGACGGGTGATGTGAATAATGCCAAGCATCTTTCGCACCCCGTGGGATTGTCGTCATGACTGTTGCAGCGCCCCGTATCCGCATGCTGATCGATGGCCAGTTCGTTGAATCGGCCACCTCCCACTGGCAGGACGTGATCAATCCGGCCACCCAGGACGTGCTGGCCAAAGTGCCGTTCGCCACCACCGGCGAAGTGGACGCCGCCGTCGCCGCCGCCAAGGAAGCCTTCAAGACCTGGCGCAAGACCCCGATCGGTACCCGCGCGCGCATCTTCCTGAAGTACCAGCAGCTGATCCGCGAGAACATGAGCGAGCTGGCCCACATCCTCACCGCCGAACAGGGCAAGACCCTGCCAGACGCCGAAGGCGATGTGTTCCGTGGCCTGGAAGTGGTCGAGCACGCCGCCGCCATCGGCAACCTGCAGCTGGGCGAGCTGGCCAACAACGTGGCCAATGGCGTGGACACCTACACGATCATGCAGCCGCTGGGCGTGTGCGCTGGCATCACCCCGTTCAACTTCCCGGCGATGATCCCGCTGTGGATGTTCCCGATGGCGATTGCAACGGGCAACACCTTCATCCTCAAGCCGTCCGAGCAGGACCCGATGGTCACCATGCGCCTGGTCGAGCTTGCCTTGGAAGCCGGCATTCCGAAGGGCGTGCTGAACGTCGTCCACGGCGGCGAGGAAGTGGTCAACGCGATCTGCGACCACCCGGACATCAAGGCCGTGTCGTTCGTCGGCTCCACCCGCGTCGGTACCCACGTCTACAACCGCGCCTCGCTGGCCGGCAAGCGCGTGCAGTGCATGATGGGCGCCAAGAACCACGCCGTGGTGCTGCCGGACGCCAACAAGGAACAGACCCTCAACGCGATGGTCGGTGCCGCCTTCGGTGCCGCGGGCCAGCGCTGCATGGCCGCCTCCACCCTGGTGCTGGTCGGTGAGGCGCGCAACTGGGTGCAGGACCTGGTCGAAAAGGCCAAGACGTTGAAGGTCAGCGCCGGCACCGTGTCCGGCACCGACGTCGGCCCGGTCATTTCCTGCAGCGCCCGTGAGCGCGTGGAAGGCCTGATCGCCTCGGGCGTGGAGCAGGGCGCCAAGCTGGTACTCGACGGCCGCAAGCCGCAGGTCGATGGTTTCGAGAAGGGCAACTTCGTCGGCCCGACCATCTTTGCCGGTGTCACCACCGACATGCGCATCTACCAGGAAGAAATCTTCGGGCCGGTACTGGTCATCCTCGAAGCGGAAACGTTGGAAGACGCCATCGCGATGGTCAACAGCAACCCGAACGGCAACGGCACCGCACTGTTCACCCAGTCCGGCGCGGCCGCGCGCAAGTTCCAGGAAGACATCGACGTCGGCCAGGTCGGCATCAACGTGCCGATTCCGGTGCCGGTGGCGTGGTTCAGCTTCACGGGTTCGCGCGGTTCCAAGCTGGGCGACCTGGGCCCGAACGGCAAGCAGGCGGTGCAGTTCTGGACACAGACCAAGACGGTCACCGCACGCTGGTCGGCGCACGCCAAGACCGTCAACGCCACGATCTCGATGCGCTAAAAGAGGGGACGCCTTGCTCCTAAGCTTATACGAATAATTCATATAGAAAGGCGTTCTTATTACTTATAATTGGCCCGTCTATCAGGGGCCAATTAATGAACCTCCAGCAATTTCGTTTCGTGCGTGAAACCATCCGGCGCGACTTCAACCTGACCGAAGCCGCCCGGATGCTCTACACGTCGCAGCCCGGCGTTTCCAAGGCCATCATCGAGTTCGAGGACGAGCTGGGAATCAAGATCTTCGAACGCCACGGCAAGCGCATCAAGGGGCTGACCAAGCCGGGTCTTGCCGTGTCGCAGGTGATCGACCGCATCATGCGCGAAGTCGACAACCTGAAGAAAGTCAGCGACGAATTCGCGCGCCGCGATGAAGGCGGCCTGGTCATTGCCTGCACCCACACGCAGGCGCGTTATCTGCTGCCTCGCGTGATTCCCGCTTTCCGCAAGCAATTCCCAAAGGTTCACCTGTCGCTGGCCGAGGGCAGCCCCGCCCAACTGGCCGAAATGGTCCTGCATGAACAGGCGGATCTGGCGCTGGCCACCGAATCGCTGGCGTTGACGCCGGGCCTGGCTACCCTGCCGGTCTATGCGTGGGAACACACCGTGGTGGTGCGGCCCGATCATCCGCTGGCCGAACTGACCTCCAGCGCCGCCAAGCGCCTGTCGCTGGCGCAACTGGCCGAATATCCCATCGTCACCTACGACCGCGCCTTCACCGGCCGCAGCACGATCGATGAGATCTTTGCCAACCAGGGCATTCATCCGGACATCGTGCTTGAAGCCATCGACGCCGACGTGATCAAGACGTATGTGGACGTGGGCCTGGGCATCGGCATCATCGCGGGCGTCGCCTATGACCCGCGCCGTGATTCCAATCTGGTGGGCCTGCCGGTGGGGCACCTGTTCGGCACGCATACGACCCGCGTGGGCGTGAAGGCGGGCGTGTTCCTGCGCGATTACGTCTACACCTTCCTGGAAATGCTGGCGCCGTCGCTGACCCGGGCGGTGGTGACCGATGCGGTGCAGGGCGCGCCGAAATAGCCTTTGCCGGCTGCCGGCGCCTGCCTCGACAACACGCGACGTCCTCACGACGTCGCGTTTTTTTTGCCCGATGCCCTGTGGAAAGCGTGAGACGGCTATCCCTTTCCCTAAGCTCATAAAATAATTAAATAAGAACCGATCTCATTTGGGTTGACGAAAAAATAGGAATCATTATCATTACATCCAGGCTCAACGACCCAGTGAGGTAAATCATGACGGCAGGACTTAGTGCAGTGGTAGTGGGCGCCGACCGCCTCGGCAATATTCCCGATCTGCTCAAAGGACACAACATCTCGATCACGCACCACATCAGCGGGCGCGATCCTTCACATCAGAAGAAGACCCTGCAACTGCCCTCGGGCACGCAACTGGTCATCCTGCTTACCGATTTTCTTGGCCACAACGTCATGAAGACGTTCCGCAACGCCGCGCAGCGCGGTGGCATCCGGGTCGTCGCTTGTCGCCGTTCCGTGTGCAGCATGCAGCAGGCGCTGCAGCAATGCGGCCTGTGCCCGCGCGCCGGTACCGTTCATTGATAGGACGCGTCTTGCCGCGCATCCACGACAAACTGGGGAGGCCGATACGGCCTGCGGACTGAACGCCGCGAAGAGAACAAACAAAAACGCCGCCGGACGAAAGTCTGGCGGCGTTTTGCATTTTGGACGATGGCGGCGGTGGGGCCTGCGTGCGACTATGTTGCCTTGAGTCAGGACGGGGCAGGGCGGTCAGTTTGCCGCGCGAGCCGATGCCATCAGGGTGTTGTCGAGGCGGCGGGCGCCGTTGTAGCGCTTGGACCAGTAGGCCATGGTCATCTTTTCGACACGCACCACGCCGCCGGCGCTGGGGGAATGCACGAAGCGGTCGTCGCCCAGGTAGATGCCAACGTGGGAATAACGGCGGCCCATGGTGTTGAAAAAGACGAGGTCGCCGGCCTGCAGTTCGTTCTTGGCGACGGCAACGCCTTGCTGGGCGATTTCGGCGGCGTTGCGGGGGAGCTTGAGGCCCAGGCCACGTTCGGCCGAGTAAGCGACGAGGCCGCTGCAGTCAAAGCCAGTGTCGGGGGAACTGCCGCCGAAGCGGTAGCGGATGCCCAGATGATTCAGGGCTTCGCTGACCATGCCGTTGTCGGTGCCGACACCCGAATGGGTGCGCTGGCGGTCACGCTTGAATTTCTGGACCACCAGCATGCCGATGGGATCATCGGCGGTGGCAACCCACTCCGTTTCGTAAGGATCGATCTCGGACGTATGGGCGGTTGACTTTTGGCTAGTGCTTGCACAACCCGCCAGACCCGCAAAGCATGCAACCAACGCAAGCATGCGCAGACCGCGCTTTGCAAGGCCAGTGGTTGAATTGAATCGCGCGGGTGTGGAGTGTCGATGCATTCGCCTGGGATGAGTCACTGAACACAGCAAAAACCGCGCATTAGCCGCGGTTGGGGCCGAGATGTCAGCAAATTCAACAATTATGTGCAACTTCGCGGGGATTCTACCAAACTTTTAGTGCCGGTTCGTTACGTATCGGCCCTAAATGTCCATGCAGCGTGGACATCTGGAAGAATTTTTTGACGTGCGGCAAGTCTCGTGCAAGGTTTGCCTACCAGAATGACCGAAATGATTAGACAAAAAATCAATCAGCCTTAAGGCCTATGAACAATACCAGGAGACAGACATGCAAAGAACCCGGGATTTCCACTATCGCTCGGTGAATGACCGCGACGCCTTCTGGCGTGAAGAGGCCACGCGCATCCACTGGGAAACGCCTTTTGACAATGTGCTGGACTTCTCGCGTCCGCCCTTCGCAAAGTGGTTCGTGGGCGGGCACACCAATCTTTGCTACAACGCCGTGGATCGCTGGCTGCCGACACAGGCGGACAAGCCTGCGCTGATCTGGGTGTCCACAGAGGTGGACCGCGAGCAGGTCTACACGCGGCAGGACGTCTTCGAGGAAGTGAACGCGGCCGCCGCCATGCTGCGCGAGTTGGGCGTAGGACGCGGCGACCGGGTGCTGCTCTATATGCCGATGGTGCCGGAAGCCGTGTTCACCATGCTGGCCTGCGCGCGCATCGGGGCAGTGCATTCGGTGGTGTTCGGCGGATTTGCGTCCGTGAACCTCGCGCAGCGCATCGACGATGCCGCGCCCAAGGTGGTGGTGTGTACGGACGGCGGCTCACGGGCCGGCAAGGTCGTGCCGTATAAGCCGCTCCTGGACCGCGCCTTGAGCCTGGCCAAGTCGCCGCCCGCGTCGGTGGTGGTGTTTGATCGTGGTCTGGCGCCGTTCGAGCCTGTAGCGGGACGCGACCTGGATTACGCGACCCTGCGCGAGCGCCACCGCGGCGCGCGGGTGCCCGTCGAGTGGCTCGAATCTTCCGAGCCAAGCTACATCCTTTACACCTCCGGCACCACCGGCCGTCCCAAGGGTGTGCAGCGCGACACCGGCGGCTACGCCGTGGCGCTGGCGTCGTCCATGGAATACCTGTTCGATGGAAAGCCCGGCGACACCTATTTCTGCACCAGCGACATCGGCTGGGTGGTCGGGCATTCCTACATCGTCTACGGACCGCTCATCGGCGGGCAATCGACCATCCTGTACGAGGGAACACCCGTGCGCCCGGACGGCGCGATCCTGTGGAAGCTGGTCGAGCAGTACGGCGTGAATACGCTGTTCTCGGCGCCGACGGCGGTGCGCGTGCTCAAGCGCCAGGATCCCGAACTCTTGCGACGGCACGACCTGTCCACGCTGCGCGCCGTCTATCTGGCCGGTGAACCGCTCGACGAGCCGACGGCGCAATGGATCTCGGAAGGCCTGGGCAAGCCCATCATCGACAACTACTGGCAGACGGAATCCGGCTGGCCGATCCTGTCGGCGCAGCCGGGCGTGGAAAAGGTAGCCACCCGGTTCGGCAGCCCGTCGTTCCCGGTCTATGGTTTTGACGCGCGCATCGTCAGCGAGTCCACCGGCGAAGACCTGGGTCCTGACGAGAAGGGCGTGGTCGCCATCGTGCCGCCGCTGCCGCCCGGCGCCATGTCCACCATCTGGGGCGACGACGCGCGCTTCGTCGAAACCTACTTCACGTCGATCCCTGGCCGGCAGGTGTATTCGACCTTCGACTGGGGGCGGGTGGACGCCGACGGCTACTGGTTCATCCTGGGCCGCACGGACGACGTGATCAACGTGGCGGGCCACCGGTTGGGCACGCGCGAGATCGAGGAATCGGTCAACAGTCACAACGGCATCGCGGAATGCGCGGTGGTGGGCGTGTCCGACCCCCTCAAGGGGCAGGTCGCCATGGCGTTTGCCGTGCTGAAGAATCCGGCCGGCGCCGACACGCCGGAAGCGGCAAAGGCGCTGGAAGCGGATATCATGCGGCTGGTGGAAGAACAGCTTGGGGCGGTGGCAAGGCCGGCCAGGATCCGGTTCGTGGGCGCCCTGCCCAAGACCCGTTCCGGCAAGGTGCTGCGCCGCGCGATCGTCGCGGTATGCGAGTCGCGCGATCCCGGCGACCTGACCACCATGGAAGACCCTAACGCCCTCGAACAGATCAAGGAGTCACTGCAATGAAAACCAAACCCGTGCTGAGCGCCGACGACGTCAAAAAGATCCTGGCCGCGGCCGAAGCACACGCCTTGCAGAACAAATGGGCCGTCACCATCGCCGTGACCGACGATGGCGGCCATCTGCTGGGCATGCTGCGCCTGGACGATGCGGCGCCGATCTCGTCGCACATCGCGCCCGCCAAGGCCAAGACGGCCGCGCTGGGCCGCCGCGAATCGCGCATCTACGAAGAACTGATCAACAATGGCCGCTACTCGTTCCTGTCGGCGCCGCTGATCGAAGGCATGCTCGAGGGCGGCGTGCCGGTCGTCGTTGACGGCCAGGTCGTCGGCGCGGTGGGCGTATCGGGCGTGAAGTCGACCGAAGACGTGCAGATCGCGCAAGCAGGCATCGCCGCGCTGGGCCTATGAGCCAGGCGCTGCCGCCGGAAACGCCGGCTGGCGTTTCCGCGCAGGACACCCGGGGGGCGGACAGCGGTCCGCTGAACCCCGGCGTGAAACGGCGCGAAGTCTGGGCATGGGCCATGTACGACTTCGCGAACTCCGGATACACCACCGTGATCCTCACGGCGGTTTTCAGCACCTATTTCGTCGGCGTCGTCGCTGCGCGCGCCACATGGGCCACGCTCGCGTGGACGTCCGCGCTGTCGCTGTCGTACCTCGTCATCATGCTGACCATGCCCACGCTGGGCGCTCGCGCCGATGCACGGGCCAGCAAGCGGCGGCTGCTCTACACCAGCACGGCCGGCTGCGTGGCGGGCACGCTGGTCCTGACGCAAGCGGGGCCGGGCGACGTCTGGCTGGCGCTGGCCGCCATCGTCGTGTCCAACTACTGCTATTGCGTCGGCGAATCCGTGGTCGCGGCGTTCCTGCCTGAACTGGCCAAGCCGCAGGCGTTGGGCCGCGTCTCGGGTTGGGGATGGAGCTTTGGCTATTTCGGCGGCATGCTGACGCTGGGGTTGTCGCTTGTCGTGGTGACGCTGGCCGAGGGGCGAGGCGAGACCGCCGAGCAGTTCGTGCCCTGGGTCATCGTGGTGACGGCCTCTGTATTTGCGCTGGCCGCGCTGCCGTCGTTCTTCATGCTGCGCGAGCGCGCCAAGCCGCAGCAGGGCAATCCGCCCGCGCTGCACATGCTCAAGCGCCTGGCCTATGCCTGGCGCGAAACGGGCCTGCACTTTCCGGAATTTCGCCGCCTGTTGATGTGCATTGCCTGCTACCAGGCCGGCATCTCGGTCGTGATCACGCTGGCCGCGGTGTATGCCTCGGAAGTCATGGGTTTCACCACGCCGCAGATCATGCTGCTGGTGTTCACCGTGAACATCGGCGCGGCGGCCGGGGCGTTTTCGTTCGGCTACGTGCAGGACCGCATCGGCCACAAGCCGGCGCTGGCCATCACACTGGTCGGATGGATCGTGATGGTGCTGACGGCTTACGCCGCCGTGACCGCGCCGGTGTTCTGGGTGGCGGCGGTGCTGGCCGGCCTGTGCATGGGCACGACGCAGAGCGCGGGCCGCGCCATGACCGGCGCGCTGGCGCCGGCGGGCCGGCTGGCCGAGTTCTATTCGCTATGGACGTTTTCCGTGCAGTTGGCCGCCGTGATCGGCCCGTTGACGTATGGGCTGGTGACGTGGGCCACGGAAGGCAATCATCGCCTGGCCATCCTCGTCACGGGGCTGTTCTTCGTCGGCGGACTGGTCCTGTTGTCGCGGGTGGACATGAAGCGCGGCCTCGCCCGGCAGGCCGCCTGAATGCGGTATACGCCAAGCGGGAAGCGGCTGCTATCCTTATGGACTGCCTTGTGCCGCCGCGTCTCGATGCGGCGGCACATGCTGATTGCTTGGCATTGTTGGCGCGTCGCAGTGCGGCGCGTCGTTGGCTTGTGCATGCTGCCCGGTTGGCGCCTTGTGGCGTCTTCCTGCCCAGATCCGGCGCAGACGCATCGCCTTGGGCCTCGTCAATCTGCAGGCTCCGGCCCGCATTTTGCGTAAGGTGCCCGTAAGAGCGCGGCGATACGGTTGCAGGTGGGTAATAAAAAAGCAGCATAAACAACAGAATCACCGATTGGAGACAAGATCATGTCGAACGCTATTGAGTCCGTACTGGTGGAAAACCGCGTGTTTCCGCCGCCCGAGCGCGCCGCGCAGGGCGCCGCGATTTCCAGCATGGACGCCTACAACGCGCTGTGCGCGCAGGTCGAGAACGACTTCGACGGATTCTGGGCCGGACAGGCCCGCGACAATCTGCAGTGGACCAAGCCCTTCACGCAGGTGCTGGACGAGTCCGATGCCCCGTTCTACCGCTGGTTCGGCGACGGTGAACTGAACGTCTCGGCCAACTGCCTGGACGTCCATCTGACCAACGGCAACGCCGACAAGACCGCCATCATCTTCGAATCCGACGATGGCAAGGTCGATAAGGTCACCTATCGCGAACTGCTGGCGCGCGTGTGCCGCTTCGCCAATGGGCTGGCGGCGCTGGGCTACAAGAAGGGCGATCGCGCCATCATCTACATGCCCATGTCCATCGAAGCGGTGGTCGCCATGCAGGCCTGCGCGCGCCTGGGCGTGACGCACTCGGTGGTGTTCGGCGGTTTCTCGGCCAAGAGCCTGCAGGAACGCATCGTCGACGTGGGCGCATCGCTCATCATCACCGCCGACGAACAGGTGCGCGGCGGCAAGACCATTCCGCTCAAGCCCGCCGTTGAAGAGGCCATCGCGATGGGCGGTTGCGAAGCCGTGACCAAGGTCGTCGTGTACCGCCGCACGGGCGGCAAGGTGCAGTGGAACGAAGGCCGCGATCTCTGGATGCAGGACGTCGAGGCCGGCCAGCCCGATACCTGCGAACCGGTGCCGGTCAACGCCGAACACCCGCTCTTCATCCTGTACACCTCCGGTTCCACGGGCAAGCCCAAGGGCGTGCAGCATTCGTCCGCCGGCTACCTGTTGTGGGCGCTCCTGACCGTCAAGTGGACCTTCGACGCTCGCAAGGACGACGTCTACTGGTGCACGGCCGACGTGGGCTGGGTCACGGGCCACACGTACATCACCTACGGCCCGCTTGCCGCGGGCCTGACGCAGATCGTCTTTGAAGGCGTCCCCACGTTCCCCAACGCCGGCCGCTTCTGGGACATGATCGCGCGCCACAAGGTCACCACTTTCTATACGGCGCCGACCGCGATCCGCTCGCTGATCAAGGCGTCTGAAGCCACGCCCGACGCGCATCCCAAGAACTACGATCTGGACTCGCTGCGCATCATCGGCACCGTGGGCGAACCCATCAATCCCGAAGCCTGGATGTGGTATCACAAGAACGTCGGCCGCGAGCGCTGCCCCATCGTGGATACCTGGTGGCAGACCGAAACCGGCGGGCACATGATCACGCCGCTGCCGGGCGCCACGCCCACCAAGCCGGGCTCGTGCACGCTGCCCCTGCCGGGCATTGCCGCCGCCATCGTCGACGAGACCGGTGGCGACGTGGACAAAGGCAATGGCGGTTTCCTGGTCATCAAGCGTCCGTGGCCCGCCATGATCCGCAATATCTGGGGCGACCCGGAACGCTTCAAGAAGAGCTACTTCCCGTCTGAACTGCGCGGTTATTACCTGGCGGGTGACGGTGCGCAGCGCGACGCCGACGGCTACTTCTGGATCATGGGCCGCATCGACGACGTGCTGAACGTCTCGGGTCACCGCCTGGGCACGATGGAAGTCGAGTCGGCGCTGGTGGCGCACGAAATGGTGGCCGAGGCCGCCGTCGTGGGCCGTCCCGACGACACGACCGGCGAGGCTGTCGTGGCCTTCGTGGTGCTCAAGCGCTCGCGTCCGGAAGGCGAAGAGGCCCAGGCCATCGCCAAGCAGTTGCGCGACTGGGTGGCCCGCGAGATCGGCCCCATCGCCAAGCCCAAGGACATCCGTTTTGGCGACAACCTGCCCAAGACCCGTTCGGGCAAGATCATGCGCCGCCTGCTGCGCGTGGTCGCCAAGGGCGAGGAAGTGACGCAGGACGTGTCCACGCTGGAAAACCCCGCCATCCTGGAGCAGCTCGCCAAGCCGCTGTAAATGCAACCGGCCGGATTACACCGGCCATTTGCAGCGCGACAGGCGCATAATGACGACGCCCGTGCCGGCTTGTAGCGGCACGGGCGTCGTCATTCCTGGATTGCCAAATTTCTTCGCATGGAGCCGCACCCGTGAGCAGCAGTTTCGATCGCGCAGGGCTTGCCCTGATGTTCAGCACCATCCTGGTCTGGGCAGGAAGCTGGATCGCGATGAAGCTGATCGTGCCCTACATCGGCCCGTTCGACTTCGTGGCCCTGCGCTACGTGACGGGCAGCCTGGTGCTTTTCGCACTGGTGATTGCCACGCGCCGGCCGCTGGCGATGCCGCCCTGGAAACTGACCCTCTTGATCGGCCTGACCCAGACGGCGGGCTTTCAGGGCTTCGTACAGACCGCGCTGGTGGACGGGGGCGTGGGCAAGGTGTCCCTCATGGCCTACACCATGCCGTTCTGGGTCGTGCTGTTTGCGTGGTGGTTGCTGGGCGAGCGGCCCACGGCCCGGCACGCGGCCGGCATCGCGCTGGCGGCTGTCGGCCTGATCTGTTTCGTCGAACCCTGGAACGGGCTGGGCGACATCCGCCCCGTGTTGCTGGGCCTGGGCAGCGGCCTGTGCTGGGGCGTGGGCACGGTGCTGTCCAAGCGCATGTTCGACCGCCATGCGCCGGACGTGATGACGTTCACCGCGTGGCAGATGCTGTTCGGCGGCCTGGTCATGGTGCCCGTCGCCTATCTGGTGCCGCAGATGACCGCCCAATGGGGCTGGCCGCTCTGGACCGGCATGACCTACATTGTGCTGATCGCCACCGCAGCGGGCTGGCTGCTGTGGCTGCAGGTCGTGCGCCGGGTGCCCGCGTCGATCGCGGGACTGTCGAGCCTGGGCGTGCCCGTGGTGGCCATGCTGTTGGCATGGGCCATCCTGTCCGAGCGTCCCACGCCCTTCGAGATGGGCGGGATGGTGCTGATCCTGGCTGGCATCTTTGTGGTGAGCCGTGCCGCGCCAGCCGCGCGCGCCGAATGACCTTATCGAATTCCTGTCCTCTCCAATCCCCTGGAAACTTTCATGATTGATCTGCGTAGCGATACCGTCACCCGTCCCGATGCGGCCATGCTGCAGGCGATGGCCAATGCCCCGCTGGGCGATGACGTGATGGGCGACGATCCCACCGTGATCCGCCTGCAAAAGACGTTGGCCGAGCGCACCGGCAAGGCTGCCGGCCTGTTTTTCCCGTCGGGCACGCAAAGCAACCTGGCCGCGCTCATGGCGCATTGCGACCGCGGCGACGAGTACCTTGTCGGTCAGCTTGCGCACACCTACAAGTACGAGGGCGGCGGCGCAGCGGTGCTGGGCAGCATCCAGCCCCAGCCCATCGAACACGCGCCGGATGGATCGTTGCCGCTGGAAAAACTTGCTGCGGCGCTCAAGCCCAAGGGCGATCCGCACTTCGCGCGCACGCGCCTGCTGGCGCTCGAAAACACCTTCCACGGCAAGCTGATTCCGGCCGCGTACATCCAGGCCGCGACGTCCTGGGCGCGCGAGCAGGGTCTTGCCGCGCACCTGGACGGCGCGCGCGTGTTCAACGCGGCCGTCGCGAGCGGCAAACCCGTGGCCGAGCTTTGCCGGCCATTCGACTCGGTGTCCATCTGCTTTTCAAAGGGCTTGGGCGCGCCCGTGGGGTCGGTGCTGGTCGGCAGCGAAGCATTGATCGCCCGCGCGCATCGGTGGCGCAAGATGCTGGGCGGCGGGCTGCGCCAGTCCGGCGTGTTGGCGGCCGCGTGCCTGTACGCGCTGGAGCACAACGTGGAGCGGCTGGCGCAGGACCACGAGAACGCGCGCCTGTTGGCCGAAGGCCTGCGGGGCATTGCCGGCGTCAAGGTGCTGAGCCAGGACACCAACATGGTGTTCGTGGAATTCGAGCCGTCGCGCTGCGATGCGCTGACGGCGGCGTTGGGCAAGGAAGACATCCTGATGCGCGCCGTCTATGGCGGTCCGACGCGTCTGGTCACGCATCTGAACGTGTCGGCCGACGACGTGCGGCGCGTGGTCGAGGCGGTGGGGCGGTTGTTGCGTTGAGCCGCCTCGGCGATCGCAATCGCGCCGTCGCCGCGAGTTCAGCCGTGGCGCGCGCGGCTGTCGGAGGGCGCCTCGTCGCGCTCCTGCATGCCGTAGTCGCGCAGCACCTGGGCCACTCGCAGACGGTAGTTCTGGAACACGCCGCCGCGCCCGGCCTCTTGCGCGCGGCGGTGCGATTCCAGGGAACGCCAGCGCAGCACCGCGGCCTCGTCGCGCCAGAATGACAGCGACAGCAGCTTGCCGGGCGTGGACAGGCTTTGAAAGCGTTCGACGGAGATGAATCCGTCGATGGTGCGCAGCTCGTCGATCAGGCCGGCCGCAATCTCCAGATAGGGGGCGGGGTCGCCATGGGCGGGCTCGACTTCGAATATCACGGCAATCATGGGTTGCTGTCCTCTTGACAATCAAACTAGGGCACGCGCGCGTTGGGGAGCGGGCGATAGTGGAATCGCGTGCCCAGCGCGGCGGGGTCCGCGCCGCCGCGGCATGGGATCCGGCGAGGGTGGGCGGCATGGCGGGTTGGCGGTGACCGATGGTGGATTCGGCCGCCAGTATCCGCCGGCCCCGCAGACAACGATTCGGTGTGAGCCGAACTATGCCTGCGCCGCGTCGCCTTCGGCCAGCAACGCCGCGTAGCCCTGCCGCGAATCGGGCCATTGCAGCGACAGGCCGCTGGCGCGCAGGCGCGCGTTGCTGAGCTTCTTGCTGCCCACGTTGGCGGGCGCAGGCGCCTCGCGCGGCGCCGGGGCGCCGATCATCCGGGCCAGTTCGGCATACAGGACGTGCAAAGGCAGGGGCGTGTCGTCGCAGCCGATGTACACCGGCGCAACCTCTNNAACCTCTGGCAGTAGGGCCAGGTGCACCACCGCGGCGGCCGCGTCGTCGATGTGGATGCGGTTGGCCCAATGCTCGGGCTGCACGGGCGCCCCTGCCGCGCCGCTGCGCAGGCGCTCGATGAGCTGCATTCGGCCCGGCCCGTACAGGCCCGCTAGCCGCAGCGCCGCCGAGGAAACCGGCTGTGCGGCGAGCGCGGCCTCGGCTTCGAGCAGCACTTTCCCATTGAAACCTTGCGGCGCGGGCGGCGTGTCTTCGTCCACCCAGCCGCCGTGATGTTCACCGTACACGGCGCTGGACGAGACGAACACGATGCGCTTCAAGGCGGATCGATCCATCGCTTGCAACACGTTGGCCAGCCCATCCACAAACACGCCGCGGTATGCCTGCGGATCGCGCGCGCCGGGCGAGGGCAGGTGGATAAGCCGCGTGACGCCTCGCGGTAGCGAGGCAAGCGTGTCCGGTCGCGTGATATCGCCCTGCAGCCATTGCACGCCGCTGGCATCGCCGGCGGGCGGATGGCGGCGCAGCGCATGGACCTCGTCGCCGCGCGCCAGAAAGCGCTGCGCCGCGCGCAGGCCCAGGTCACCGCAGCCGATCAGAAGTACGCGTTCGCTCATGTTGTCGCTCCAGGCAGTCGGAAAAAAAGGCGCCCCGCGGG
>NZ_DIEJ01000151.1:17036-38468 GCF_002418565.1 Achromobacter sp. UBA5777
GTCGCAGGTCTTGCAGTGCACACAGTTCTGCGCGTTGATCTGCAAGCGGTCCTCGCCGTGGTCGTCCTTGACGAACTCGTACACGCCGGCCGGGCAATAGCGCGACTCGGGACCGCCGTACTTGGCCAGATTCACCTTCACCGGCACGGACGGATCCTTGAGGGTCAGGTGGACGGGCTCGTTCTCGTCGTGGTTCGTGTTGGAGATGAACACCGAGCTCAACTTGTCGAACGTGAGCTTGCCGTCAGGCTTGGGGTAGTCGATGCGCGCGCATTGCGACGCCGGCTGCAGACAGGCGTGGTCGGGCTTGTTGTGACGCAGCGTCCAGGGCATCTTGCCCTTGAGCAGCAGCTGTTCGATGCCGGTCATCAGCGTGGCGACCGTGCGGCCCTTCTTGAACCACTGCTTGAAGTTGCGCGCCTTGTTCAGTTCTTCGTGCAGCCAGGAGGCTTCGAAGGCCTTGGGGTAGGCGGTCAGCTCGTCCTGGCGGCGGTCGGCAACGAGGGCGTCAAAGGCGGCTTCGGCGGCCAGCTTGCCCGACTTGATGGCGGCGTGGCTGCCCTTGATGCGCGAGGCGTTCAGGAAGCCGGCTTCGCAGCCGGCCAGCACGCCGCCCGGGAACGTGAGCTTGGGCAGCGCCAGCAGGCCGCCGGCGGTGATGGCGCGCGCGCCGTAGGCGATGCGCTTGCCGCCTTCGAACGTGCCGCGGATGGCCGGGTGGGTCTTGTAGCGCTGGAATTCGTCGAAGGGCGACAGCCACGGATTGGCGTAGTCCAGGCCGACGATCATGCCCACGGCCACCAGGTTGTTGTCCAGGTGATAAAGGAACGAGCCGCCGTAGGTGTCGGCATCCAGCGGCCAGCCGGCGGTGTGGACCACCAGGCCGGGCTTGGATTGGGCCGGATCGACTTCCCACATTTCCTTGATGCCGATGCCGTAGGACTGCGGATTGCGGCCGTCGTCCAGCTTGAAGCGTTCGATCAGCTGGCGGCCGAGCTGGCCGCGCGAGCCTTCGCTGAACACCGTGTAGCGGGCATGCAGTTCCATGCCGGGCTGGTAGTGGTCCGTGTGGCTGCCGTCGCGGGCCACGCCCATGTCGCCGGTGGCCACGCCGCGGACGGCGCCGTTTTCGTCGTACAGCACTTCAACGGCCGCAAAGCCGGGGAAGATGTCCACGCCCAGCGCCTCGGCCTGTTCGCCCATCCACTTGACGACGTCGCCCAGACGGACGATGTAGTTGCCTTCGTTGTGGAAGCACGGGGGCAGCAGCCAGTTCGGCGTGGCGCGCGCGCCGGTCTCGGACAGGAAAAGGAACTTGTCCTGCGTGACGGGCACGTTCAGCGGTGCGCCTTTCTCTTTCCAATCGGGGATGAGCTCGGTCAGCGCCAACGGGTCCATGACGGCGCCGGACAGGATGTGCGCGCCAAGTTCCGCGCCTTTCTCCAGTACGCAGACGCCGATCTCCTGATTCTTCTCAGCGGCCAGCTGCTTCAGACGGATTGCTGTAGCCAGGCCGGCGGGACCACCGCCAACCACGACCACGTCATATTCCATCGACTCGCGTTCAGACATTGCAAAGCTCCCCGTATGTATTCCATATATGGCTGGAAGTATTATCGGCGATTGTATTGCAGGCGAGGGTCCTGTACCCCTTCGCATTTCTTTTAGCCTTCAGGAGTTATTGGTGAACCCGGACAACCTGTCTGCGCGGCTGCTTTCGGTGGGCGACACCCATCAGCTTGAATTGCCCTTGCGCTGGGGCGATTCAGACGCCTTGAACCATCTGAACAACACGCTGTATTTCCGCCTCATGGAAGAGGCCCGCATGCAGATTCTGTATAACGCGGGCTTCAAGCTGCCGGCCGACGATGGCGCGATTCTGGCGCACGCGTCGTGCGATTTCCTGCGTCCGCTGACGTATCCGGCCACCGTCCGCGTGACGCATAAGGTGACACGTATCGGCCGCTCCAGCGCCGAATTCGAGCTGCTGCTCGAGAAGGTCGGCGATGACGCGGGCCCCTATGCGCGCGGCCGGAATGTCCTGGTATGGATGGATTACGTGGCCAATACGTCCGCGCCGTGGCCGCCCGAGGTCCTGGCCCAAATGGCCACGCAGTTCACGCCGGCCCAATGAGCATGCGCGGCCGCGGGCCGCGCACCGGCCAAAATAGCGCGTGCTTTGACCGGTCATGTCGGTAAAATCTAGCGCAAAATCAGAAAAGCAATGAGGGCGCGCCACCCACGGCGCCACCGCTTCACGGAAATCGGGCCTCGCCGCGATGACCGCGTAGCCTGCGCCAACAGCCGCGCCCCAAGGAACGACTGGGCTTGTCCCGATTCCCCGATTTTTCCGGGACCCGTGCGCGGGTAGCGGCGGGGCGGGCTCACTTTGGTTAGACCTTAACTAGGAGTTGGAGCGATGGACAAGGTTTATGCAAGCGCCCAGGAGGCGCTGGCAGGCATCGTCAAGGACGGTCAGATGATCGCCGTGGGCGGTTTCGGCCTGTGCGGTATTCCCGAGGCGCTGATCGCCGCACTGCGCGATTCGGGCGTCAAGGATCTCACCTGCATCAGCAACAACGCGGGCGTCGACGGTTTTGGCCTGGGCCAGCTGCTCAACACGCGCCAGGTGCGCAAGATGATCGCGTCCTACGTCGGCGAGAACAAGGAATTCGAACGCCAGTATCTGTCGGGCGAACTCGAGCTTGAATTCACGCCGCAGGGCACGCTGGCCGAAAAGCTGCGCGCCGGCGGCGCCGGCATTCCGGCGTTCTTCACCCGCACCGGCGTGGGCACCATCGTCGCCGAGGGCAAGGAAATCCGCGAGTTCGACGGCCATCAGTACGTGATGGAGCGTTCGCTGGTGCCGGACGTGTCGCTGGTCAAGGCGCACATCGCCGACCGCAGCGGCAACCTGGTGTTCCGCAAGACCGCGCGCAACTTCAATCCCAACGTCGCCATGGCGGGCAAGTTCACGGTCGTCGAAGTCGAACAGATCGTCGACACCGGCAGCCTGGACCCGGATCAGATCCATCTGCCCGGCATCTATGTGCAACGGATCGTGGTGAACGCCACGCCCGAAAAGCGCATCGAACAACGCACCACTCGCCCGGCCTAAGGAGAAGACGACATGGCATGGTCCCGCGATGAAATGGCGGCACGCGCCGCGCGCGAGCTGCAAGACGGCTTTTATGTGAACCTGGGCATCGGCCTGCCCACGCTGGTCGCCAACCACGTCCCCGCAGGCGTGGAAGTGTGGCTGCAATCCGAAAACGGCCTGCTGGGCATCGGCCCGTTCCCCACCGACGATCAGGTCGACGCCGACCTCATCAACGCCGGCAAGCAGACGGTCACGACGCTGCCTGGCTCGTCGATCTTCTCGTCGGCCGACTCGTTCGCGATGATCCGCGGCGGCAAGATCAACCTGGCGATCCTGGGCGCGATGCAGGTCTCCGAAAAAGGCGATCTGGCCAACTGGATGATCCCGGGCAAGATGGTCAAGGGCATGGGCGGCGCAATGGACCTGGTGGCCGGCGTTGGCCGCGTGGTCGTGCTGATGGAGCACGTCGCCAAGAAGAAGGACGGCTCCGAAGACATCAAGCTGCTGCCCGAATGCAACCTCCCGCTGACCGGCGTGGGCGTGGTTGACCTCATCATCACCGACCTGGGCGTGATGGAAGTCACCGAAAACGGCCTGAAGCTGCTGGAAACGGCGCCTGGCGTGACGGTGGACGAGATCAAGTCCAAGACGGCGGCGAAGCTGGACGTGTCGGCGGTGCAGTAGGCCGCACCCGCTTCACCTCGCATGAACTGACCCCCGAAGGTTGGACGAGATCCGGCCTTCGGGGGTCTTTTTGCGTGGCGAGGCGACTGTCCGCCAATCTCCCCGCACCGTCAAAGGCTGGCTATTTCACGACTGTGGTTTCCGACTTTTCTGATTGAGTGGTGGTCTGCGATACGTAGACTCAAGCGCACCCGAAAAATGTCAGGAGCCGCAGCATGGCAGGACGCGCCGTTGTTCGAATCGGTGACAAGACATCGCACGGGGGGACCGTGACGCAGGGGGCTTTGCACTACGCGGAGGATGCCCAGGCCGACCTTCTAGTCTTTTTCAATGACAATCACGACACGACCCGATTTCTCCTGGCTCCCGGGCAGTCTGTGTCATCACCGACCGCGATGTTCCCGGCATCCGATATGTGGATGCTGATCTCGACCCCTCGCGAGAAGGGCGGCGCCCTTGAGATCATCAAACCGTTCAGCCGAATCGACGTTTACTTCGCCGCTGGCGGAAAAATCGATCATACGGAAATCCGCCAAGGCTTCTTTGCGCGGTTTCTTGAGCCCGGCGGCTGATGCGGTGGCCGCCGAATGTGTTTCGGCGGTTCAGGCCGATTCGCTCAACAGCATCCCCACATGCGGGATGCCATCTTCCATGTATTCCTCAGTCACCGGCACAAATCCGTGACCGCCGTAATAGCCCTTGAGGCGCGCCTGTGCGCCCAGGTAGACCGGCTGACCCGGCCACAAGCGCTGCACTTCTTCCTTGGCGCGACGCATCAGCTCGTGGCCCAGCCCGGTGCCGCGGGCGGCCGGGGCGGTGATCACGCGGCCGATGATGGCGCGGCCGTCGTTCAGGGCCGGCTCCAGCAGGCGGCAATAGGCCACCAGTTCGCCCTCGTGCCACGCCATCAGGTGTTCGGTTTGCCCCTTAAGATCCTCGCCGTCCATGTCCAGAAACACGCAATTCTGTTCCACCACGAATACCTCGGAACGTAGCCGCAGGATGGCGTAAAGCTCGGCGGGGGTCAGTTCGGCGTGGGGCTTGCAGGTCCAGGCGGGCGTCATGCGGGTCATTCCAGATAGCGGGACAAGGTGGGCAATTCTGTAAGGGCAATAAGCGTAACGCAACCCGGCCCCGATTTTTAGAGCCGGACTGTTACATCTATTCACGGGTATACCCTTAGTATGAAAATCTATTTTCTTAACTAAAATTTGTGTGTAAACAGATTTACATAAACCCGCCGCCCGATTTCACCACGCTGTTCGATGACCAAGTCCGCCATTACGATCGCTGATCGGATCGCCCGGGCCCAGCCCGCGCTGAGCCGGACCCAGCACAAGATGGCCGAGTACGTGCTGGCGCATCAATTCCGCGTCGCCACGATGACCATCGACGAGTTCGCGGTGGCAGTGGGCGTGTCGGTGGCCACCGCCAACCGGTTTGCGCGTGCCCTGGATCTGCCGGGTTACCCGCAATTCCGTGCCGAACTGGCGCGCGGGTTTGAAGCCGCGCTGGAACCGGTCGAGAAGCTGCGCACCGAACTTGCCCATTCGGCCAGCGCTGTCCAGATCTTCGCCGCGACGCTCGAAGAAGATATCCGCAACGCGCAGCGCAACCTGCAGGCCCTGGATTCGGACGCCTGTGAAAAGGCGGTCGACACGATCCTGGCCGCAGAACGCGTTTTCATCATCGGTTTCGGCGCCAGCGGGTTTCTTGCGGGCCTCTTGCAGCGCGGCCTGTGCATGCACCTGCATTCCGTCGAGTCGCTGGCCGGTCCCGGCGGCGTGTCGCACGCGGCGCGCCAGATGTCGCGCATGACCAGCAAAGACCTGGTGATCGCCATCGGCTTTCCGCGCTATCTGGCCGACACCGTGACGCTGGCCGGCGCGGCCAAGCAGGCCGGCGTGCCGGTGCTGGTGCTGACGGACAAGCCCACGTCGCCGCTGGCGCCTACGGCCTCCGTCGTGCTGTACGCGTTCTCGGCGCGCCAGCTCATTCCCAATTCCGAAACCGCCGCGCTCGGGCTCATTGAAGCCCTGTCCGCGGCGGTGGCCTATCGCGCCAAAAATTCCGTCGCGGCCGCCGCTGGGGTGACCCAGTCCGTCATGCCGTGGCTCATACATGGAGTAGGTAAACGATGATTCAGCCCGTGATTGCCATTCACGGCGGCGCCGGCGCGATGTCCCGCGCGGCCATGTCTCCCGAGAAAGAACAGGAATACCTGGCGGCCCTGGAGTCCATCCTGACCGCCGGCCAGGCCGTGCTGGCCAAGGGCGGCAGCGCCCTGGACGCCGTCACCGAAGCCGTGCGTCTGCTCGAGGACTGCCCGCTGTTCAACGCCGGCCACGGCGCCGTGTTCACCAGCGCCGGCACCCATGAGCTGGACGCCGCCATCATGGACGGCGCGACGCTGCGTTCCGGCGCCATCGCCAATGTGAACCGCGTGCGCAATCCCATCTTTGCCGCGCGCAAGGTCATGGAAAACAGCAAGCACGTCTTCTTTGTGGGCGAGGGCGCGGAAGCGTTCGCCACCCAGGAAGGCGTGGAGCTTGTCGACCCGTCGTATTTTTCGACCGAAGCCCGCCGCGAGCAACTGCTGCGCGTGCAGCGCGAAACGCCGGACGCCGCCGTGCTGGATCACGACGGCCAGGCCATGGTCGCGCGCGGCCAGCCTGCACCGGCCGATCCGCTGGACGCCGATAAGAAGTTTGGCACCGTGGGCGCCGTGGCTGTCGATGCGCAGGGCAACCTGGCCGCAGCCACCTCCACCGGCGGCATCACCAACAAGCAGGTCGGCCGCGTGGGCGATGCGCCCCTGATCGGTGCCGGCACCTATGCCAGCAACAAGACCTGCGCCGTGTCCACCACGGGCACGGGCGAAATGTTCATCCGCATGGTTGCCGCGTACGACGTGGCGGCCCAGATGGAGTACTGCGGCGCCTCGCTGGAAACGGCGGCGGACCGCGTCGTGATGGAAAAACTGCCCACCATCGGCGGCAAGGGTGGCCTGGTGGCCGTCGACGCCCAGGGCAATGTGGCCTTGCCGTTCAACACGGAAGGCATGTACCGGGGTTACGCCCGCGTTGGCGAAAAGCCGGTGACCGCCATCTACCGATGAGCGGCGGGTTTGGATCAGTAGGTTTATTTTGGGAATGAGAAGAGATGGTTGATCGCGCAAACAGCCTGGCGCTGCCGGATAACCGCGTGGTCCAGGTCGACGACCTGACGGTGCGCTTCGTGGGTTCCGAGCGTACGGTCGAAGCCGTGCGCAACCTGTCGTTCCATGTGGACCGGGGCGAGACCCTGGCTATCGTGGGCGAATCGGGTTCGGGCAAATCGGTGACGTCGCTGGCGCTGATGCGTCTGGTGGAACACGGCGGCGGGCGCATCGCCCAAGGCCGCATGGCCCTGCGCCGCCGCAACGGTTCCGTGATCGACCTGGCCAATTCCAGCCAGCGCGTTATGCGTGACGTGCGCGGCGCCGACATGGCGATGATTTTCCAGGAGCCGATGACCTCGTTGAACCCGGTGTTCACGGCCGGCGACCAGATCGCCGAATCGATCCGCGAGCACCAGGGCATGGACGGCGCCTCGGCGCGCGCCGAAGCGCTGCGCATGCTGGAACAGGTCCGCATTCCCGAAGCCAAATCGGTGCTGGACCGCTACCCCCATCAACTGTCGGGCGGCATGCGCCAGCGCGTCATGATCGCCATGGCGCTGGCCTGCAAGCCGGCGCTGCTGATCGCTGACGAGCCGACCACCGCACTGGACGTGACCATCCAGGCGCAGATCCTGCAACTGATCCGTCAGCTCCAGGAAGAGATGCACATGGGCGTGGTGTTCATCACCCACGACATGGGCGTGGTGGCCGAAGTAGCCGACCGCGTGCTGGTGATGTTCCGCGGCGACAAGGTCGAGGAAGGCCCGTCGGACCAGGTGTTCGCCGCGCCCCAGCACAGCTACACCAAGGCGCTGCTGTCGGCCGTGCCGAAGCTGGGCGCCATGCAGGGCACGGACCTGCCGGCGCGTTTCCCGTTGCTGCAGGTGGAAGGCCAGGCCCAGCCCGTGGCCGAGCCAGGCATCGTCAGCACGCAGGAAGTGCCCAACGCCAAGCGCGAGCCCATCCTGAGCGTGCGCAATCTGGTGACGCGCTTTGACCTGCGCGGCGGCATCATGAGCCGCGTGCAGCGCCGCGTGCACGCCGTGGAAAAGGTCAGCTTCGACCTGTACCCCGGCGAGACGCTGTCGCTGGTCGGCGAGTCCGGCTGCGGCAAGTCCACGACGGGCCGCTCGCTGCTGCGCCTGGTGGAAAGCCAGGGCGGCGAGATCCGCTTCGGTGGCCGCGACATCGTGCGCCTGAAGAACAACGAACTGCAATCCCTGCGCCGCGACATCCAGTTCGTGTTCCAGGATCCGTTTGCATCGCTGGATCCGCGCGTGACCGTGGGTTTCTCGATCATGGAGCCACTGCTCGTGCACGGCGTGGCCAAGGGCAAGGATGCCGAGCGTCGCGTCGCCGAACTGCTTGAACGCGTGGGCCTGCCGCCGGAAATGGCGCAGCGCTATCCGCACGAATTCTCGGGCGGCCAGCGCCAGCGCATCTGCATTGCGCGCGCCTTGGCCCTGAACCCGAAGGTCGTGATCGCGGACGAATCCGTGTCGGCACTGGACGTGTCGATCCAGGCGCAGATCGTGAACCTGCTGATCGACCTGCAGCGCGACATGGGCATCTCGTTCCTGTTCATCTCGCACGACATGGCCGTCGTCGAACGCGTCAGCCACCGCGTGGCGGTGATGTACCTGGGCCAGATCGTCGAAATCGGCCCGCGCCGCGCCATCTTCGAGAATCCGCAGCACCCGTACACCAAGAAGCTGATGTCCGCCGTGCCGATCGCCGATCCGGCGCGCCGTCACCTGAAGCGCACCTTGCTGTCCGATGAAATCCCCAGCCCGATCCGCAAACTGAACGACGAACCGGTGGTGCAGCCGCTGGTTCAGGTCGGTACGGATCATTTTGTAGCCCGCCATCCCGTCGGCGGCGCGTATTGACTCAGTAGTTGACCTTTTTTTGGAACCAGGAGTTGCAATGATGAAAGTTCTGCGCCCCACCAAGCTGATGGCCGCTGCCGCGCTGGCCTTCGGCGTGCTCACCGCGCCGATGGCCCACGCCGCCAAGGACGTGACGTTTGCCGTTTCCATCGCGCTGGAAACGCTGGACCCGTACAACACGAACAGCACGCTGAACCAGGCGGCTGGCAAGGCCTACTACGAAGGCCTGTTTGAATTCGACAAGGACCTGAAGGTCCAGAAGGTGCTGGCGACCGATTACACGGTCAGCGAAGACGGCCTGGTCTACACCTTCAAGCTGCGTCCCGGCGTGAAATTCCATGACGGCACCGACTTCAACGCCGAAGCCGTCAAGGTCAACTTCGACCGTCCGGCCAATCCGGACAACCGCCTGTCGCGCTACATCCAGTTCAGCGTCATCGAAAAGACCGAAGTGGTCGATCCGATGACCGTCAAGATCACGCTGAAGAAGCCGTTCTCGGCCTTCATCAACGCGCTGGCCCACCCGGCCGCCATGATGATCTCGCCGGCCGCCCTGGCCAAGTACGGCAAGGAAATCGGTTTCCACCCGGTTGGCACGGGCCCGTTCGAATTCGTCGAATGGAAGCCGGCCGAGTACCTGAAGGTCAAGAAGTTCGCCGGTTACTGGAAGCAGGGCTACCCGAAGGTCGACACGCTGACGTTCCGCACCGTGACCGACAACAACACCCGCGCCGCCGTGGTGCAGACGGGTGAAGCGCACTTCGCCTTCCCGGTGCCGTTCGAGCAGGCCGCCGTGCTGAAGAAGAACGACAAGCTGGACGTGGTCGATCACAAGAACTCGATCATGGCCCGCTACCTGTCGATGAACACGCAGCAAAAGCCGTTCGACAACGTCAAGGTTCGCGAAGCCATCAACTACGCCATCAACAAGGACGCCCTGGCCAAGGTCGCGTTCTCGGGCTACGCCACCGTCATCGACGGCGTCGTGCCGCAAGGCGTGGACTACGCGCACAAGATCGGCGCATGGCCCTACGACATCAAGAAGGCCAAGGCCCTGCTGGCCGAAGCCGGCTACCCCAACGGCTTCGAAAGCACGCTGTGGTCCGCCTATAACGACGGCACCTCGGTGAAGGTCGTTCAGTTCCTGCAGCAGCAGCTCGCCCAGGTCGGCATCAAGGTTTCCGTGGAAGTTCTGGAATCCGGCCAGCGCGTGCAGCGCGTCCAACAGGTGCAAAAGCCTGAAGACGCCAAGGTCCGCATGTACTACGCCGGCTGGTCGTCCTCGACCGGTGAAGCCGACTGGGGCCTGCGTCCGCTGCTGACCACCGCCGCGTTCCCGCCGGTGCTGAACAACGTGTCGTACTACTCGAACAAGTCGGTTGACGAAGGCGTCCAGCAAGCGCTGGCCACGACGGACCGCGAGAAGAAGACCGAGATCTACAAGAACGTTCAGGAAACCATCTGGAAGGACGCCCCGTGGGCCTTCCTGGTGACCCAGAACAACCTGTACGTCAAGTCGAAGAACCTGTCGGGCGTGTACGTTGAGCCGGACACCTCGTTCTGGTTCGGCGACATCGACCTGAAGCAGTAAACCAAGCAGTAACTCTTGGGGCCTTCGGGCCCTTGTAAGGCCACATACGGCGGGGACGCGGTGTCCCCGCCGATGTTGCAGGAATTTCAATGCTGACCTACATCGTCAAACGTCTTCTGGGCATGATCCCCACGCTGCTGCTGGTAGCGGTGGTCGTGTTCCTGTTTGTGCACATGCTTCCGGGCGACCCGGCACGGCTGGCCGCTGGCCCCGAGGCCGACCAGCAAACCGTCGAGCTCGTGCGCAAGGAACTTGGGCTGGATCTGCCTCTGCCGCAGCAGTTCGTGCGCTACTTCAGCCACATGCTGCAGGGCGACCTCGGGACCTCGCTGCGCACCAAGCGCCCCGTCTCGACCGAAATCGCCGACCGTTTCATGCCCACCCTGTGGCTCACCCTTGCGAGCATGGTGTGGTCAGTCGGCTTCGGCATGATCATCGGCATCGTGTCGGCGGTATGGCGCAATCGCTGGCCTGACCGTCTCGGCATGACGCTGGCGGTGTCCGGCATCTCGTTCCCCGCGTTCGCGCTGGGCATGATGCTGATGCAGATCTTCTCGGTAAACCTCGGCTGGCTCCCCACCGTGGGCGCATCGACCTGGCAACACTACATTCTTCCTTCCATCACGCTGGGCGCCGCGGTGGCTGCCGTGATGGCGCGTTTCACGCGGGCCTCGTTCGTTGAAGTCGTGCAGGAAGACTTCGTGCGCACCGCCCGCGCCAAGGGCTTGTCCGAGCGCCGCGTGATCATCAAGCACGCGCTGCGCAATGCGCTGATTCCCGTCGTGACCATGATGGGCCTGCAGTTCGGCTTCCTCCTGGGCGGCTCGATCGTGGTCGAGACCGTGTTCAACTGGCCCGGCCTCGGCCGCCTGCTGGTGGACGCCGTGACCCAGCGCGACTATCCGGTGATCCAGGGCCTCGTGCTGCTGTTCTCGCTGGAATTCATCCTGATCAACCTGATTGTCGACGTGCTCTATGGCGTCATCAATCCCAGCATCCGTTACAAGTGAGGCGGCCATGAGCAATACGACACCCGCCGCGACCATCGCCGCCGTTCCCAAGAACGACGTGCGCACGCCCGCCACCGAGTTCTGGCGCAAGTTCAAGAAGCAGAAGCTTGGCGTC
This sequence comes from Achromobacter sp. UBA5777, assembly GCF_002418565.1. Lineage (NCBI taxonomy): Bacteria > Pseudomonadati > Pseudomonadota > Betaproteobacteria > Burkholderiales > Alcaligenaceae > Achromobacter > Achromobacter sp. UBA5777. The sequence goes on from NZ_DIEJ01000151.1 coordinate 28,586, forward strand.
GGCGCCGGCCTCTTCGTCCTGCTGCTGGTCATCGTCGCGGCGTTCGCGCCGTGGATCGTGCCGTTCGACCCGGAGAACTTCTTCGACTATGACGCGCTGAACGCCGGTCCGTCGCTGACGCACTGGCTGGGCGTGGATTCGCTAGGCCGCGACATCTTCAGCCGCATCGTCATGGGCGCGCGCATCTCGCTGGCCGCCGGCTTCCTGTCGGTCGCCATGGGCGCCATCGTCGGCACCTTCATGGGCCTGATGGCCGGCTACTACGAAGGCTGGTGGGAACGCATCACGATGCGCATCTCCGACGTGCTGCTGGCGTTCCCCGGCATGCTGCTGGCCATCGGCGTGGTCGCCATCCTGGGTTCCAGCATGGTCAACGTGATCGTGGCCGTGGCCGTGTTCAGCGTGCCCGCGTTTGCCCGCCTGGTGCGCGGCAACACGCTGTCGATCAAGCAGATGACGTACGTCGAGGCCGTCAAGAGCGTGGGCGCGTCCGACTGGACGATCATCATGCGCCACATCCTGCCCGGCACGATCTCGCCGATCGTGGTGTACGGCACGATGCGGATCGGCACCTCGATCATCACCGCCGCCAGCCTGTCGTTCCTGGGCATGGGCGCTTCGCCTCCCACGCCGGAGTGGGGCGCGATGCTGAACGAAGCGCGCGCCGACATGGTCATCGCACCGCACGTCGCGATCTTCCCGGCGCTGGCGATCTTCCTGACGGTGCTGGCGTTCAACCTGCTGGGCGACGGCCTGCGCGACGCGCTCGATCCCAAGATCGACCGCAAGTAAACCTGCCGCCGGACCTCTTGCGAGGGCCGGCGTGGAGGGCGATTTTTCCGCCGCCGCCTCCGTCCGCCACGCGCTTGCCAGCGCGTGCCCCGGACCCAGGGTGGCGGCGTTTTGCATTCTGGAGCGTGGCGACACGTAGACGAACATGGACAAACAAGCGCTGGACATTCCGCGTATCGGCGTACTGCCGTCGGGGCCGCTGGACTCGATCTGCGACGTGGGCGACGTCACCGTTGGCCATTGCACACTGGCCGAGGGCCCGCTGCAGACCGGCGTGACCGTCGTGCGCACGCATGGCGGCGACGCCTTTCTGGACAAGACGCCGGCCGCGGCCACCGTGCTGAACGGCTTCGGCAAGAGCACCGGCCTGGTTCAGGTGCAGGAACTGGGCGTGCTGGAAACGCCGATCGGACTGACCAACACGTTCGGCGTGGGCACCGTGGCCAATGCGCAGATCCGGGCGGCGGTCGCCGCCAACCCCGCCATCGGCCGCGGCATGGCCACCGTGAATCCGCTGGTCTTCGAGTGCAACGACGGCTACCTGAACGACATCCAGGCGCTGGCGGTCCAGGAATCCCATTACGGCGCGGCGCTTGCCGCCGCCGGCAAGCAGTTCGCGCAGGGCGCCGTGGGCGCCGGCCGCGGCATGTCCAGTTTCTCGTTCAAGGGCGGCATCGGCTCGGCCTCGCGCGTGGCGCAGATCAAGGACGGGCCGCAGTACACCGTGGGCGCGCTGGTGCTGTCGAACTTCGGCCGCCTGCCCAACCTGACGGTGGCGGGCAGGCCGTTCGGCCGCCGTCTGGCGAGCCAGCTCGACCAAGGGCTTGCGCAGCAGGGCGAGAACGCCGTGATCGCGCCCGAGAAGGGCTCGATCATCCTGCTGGTGGCGACCGACGCGCCGCTGGATTCGCGCCAGTTGCGCCGTCTGTCGCTGCGCGCCGGCGCGGGTCTGGCGCGCACCGGCTCGGTGTTCGGGCACGGCAGCGGCGACATCGCGCTGGCGTTTTCCACGGCGTACACGATTCCGCAATTGGCCGAGTCGGCCATGCCCGCGATTGCGATGCTGCACGAGGCCCGCATCGATCCGCTGTTCGAAGCCGCCGCCGAGTCCTGCGAGCAGGCCATCATTGCCGCGCTGTGGCACGCAGAAAGCGTGACCGGCCGCGACGGCCATCACCGCGATTCCATCCGCCACGCCGCGCCCGACTGGCGCCAGTGGCTGTCCGCTACCGAATTCTGAATATCCTGAAGGCCAACTCATGAAGATCCTGATTTCCACCGATATCGAAGGCGTCGCCGGCGTCTTCCACCCCGAGCAGGTCCGCGCCGGCAATGGCGAATACGAGCGCGCGCGCGCCTGGATGACGGCCGAGGCCAACGCGGCCGTGCAGGGCGCGATCGCGGGCGGCGCCGAAGAGATCCTGGTCAACGACTCGCACGGCGGCTTTCGCAACCTGCTGCCCGACGGCCTGGACGAGCGCGCCAGACTGGTGCTGGGCAAGCCGCGCTACCTGGGCATGATGGGCGGGCTGGAAGAGGCGTGCGACGCCGTCTTCATGATCGGCTACCACTCGCGCTCGCAGGGCCGCGGCATCCTGGCGCACACCATCAACAGCTTCGCGTTCGCCCGCGTCGTCATCAACGGCATGGAGCTGGGCGAAGCGGGCCTGTACGGCGCGCTGGCCGGCGAACTGGGCGTGCCCGTCATCCTGGGCACCGGCGACGATGTGTTCATCGCGGAAACGCGCGACACCTTCCCCGGCGCCGAATGGGTGCAGACCAAGGTCGCGCACGGGCAGGGCAGTGGCGTCACGCTGTCGCCCGCCGCGTCGCGCCGCGCAATTGCCGCGGCCGCCGAAACCGCCGTGCGCAATTTCAAGCGCGGCGGGGACAAGAAAGCCGTTCCTTTCGTCATTCCCGCGCCTATAGAATGCCGGTTGCAGACGCAGAGCGCGGCATTGGCCGACCTGTTCTGCATGTGGCCCACGCTCGAACGCGTGGACGGCGTCACCTTGCGATTCACCACGGATAGCATGCAGTCCGCCATCCGTACGCTGAACAGCCTGGGCGCCATGTCTTTCATGTTGCGCTAAGGATCCCATCTCCCATGTCTAGCACTGACGCCCGTATTGCCCAATTGCGGCAGGCCATGAGCCGCCGCGGTCTGACCGCCTACGTCGTACCTTCCTCGGACCCGCACCTGTCCGAATACCTGCCGGCCCGCTGGCAAGGGCGGCGCTGGCTGTCGGGCTTCACGGGCTCGGTGGGCACGCTGGTGGTCACGGCGGACTTCGCTGGTCTGTGGGTGGACAGCCGCTACTGGGTGCAGGCCGAAGCGCAGCTCGCCGGCACCGGCGTGCAACTGATGAAGATTGCGCTGGCATCGACGCCGGGCCATGTCGACTGGCTGGCCGCCAATACCGGCGCGGGCGACGTCATCGGCGTGGACGGCGCGGTGCTGGGCCTGGGCGCCTTCCGCGCCTTGTCGGCTGCGGCAGCTACTTCCGGCGCCGTGCTGGAAATCCGCGAAGACCTGCTCGATGAAGTCTGGGACGACCGCGCCGGCCTGCCGGACGCCAAGATCTACGAACACGTCGCGCCCGAAGCCTGCGTGACGCGCGCCGACAAGCTGGCGCAGGTGCGCGACGCGATGCGCAAGCACGGCGCGGACGTGCACTTCATCTGCACGCTCGACGACATCGCCTGGCTGTTCAACCTGCGCGGCGCGGACGTGGACTACAACCCCGTCTTCGTCGGCCATGCGCTGGTGGGCCTGGACCACGCCACGCTGTTCGTGGCCGATGGCAAGATCGACGACGACCTGCGCGCCATCCTGGCCGCCGACGGCGTCGAAGTAGCGGACTATGCCCAGGCGGCGGACGCGCTGGCCTCGCTGGAACATGACCAGAAGCTGCTGATCGATCCGGCCCGTGTGACCTGCGGCGTGTTCCATGCCATGAACCCGGCCGTGCCGCGCGTGGAAGCCATCAACCCGTCCACGCTGCTCAAGTCGCGCAAAACCGACGCCGAGCTGGCCAACGTGCGCCAGGCGATGGCGCAGGACGGCGCCGCGCTGTGCGAATTCTTCGCCTGGTTCGAAGGCGCGCTTGGCAACGAAACCATTACCGAACTGACCATCGACGAGCAGATCACGGCCGCCCGCGCGCGCCGTCCCGCCTACGTCTGCCCCAGCTTCGCGACCATCGCGGGCTTCAACGCCAACGGCGCCATGCCGCATTACCGCGCCACGCCCGAATCGCACGCCACGATCGAGGGCGACGGCCTGCTGCTCATCGACTCGGGCGGCCAGTACCGGGGCGGCACCACCGACATCACGCGCGTGGTGGCAGTGGGCACGCCCAGCGCGGACCAGAAAGTCGACTTCACGCTGGTGCTCAAGGGCATGATCGCGCTGTCGCGCGCGTCGTTCCCGCGCGGCACGCCGTCGCCGATGCTGGACGCCATCGCGCGCGCGCCCATCTGGGAAGGCGGCGCGGAGTACGGCCACGGCACGGGTCACGGCGTGGGCTATTTCCTGAACGTGCACGAAGGCCCGCAGGTCATCTCGTACCGCGCGATGCCGGGCCCGCACACGGCCATGGAGCCGGGCATGATCACGTCCAACGAGCCGGGCATCTACCGTCCGGGCCGCTGGGGCGTGCGGATCGAGAATCTGGTCGCCAACCGCAGCTGGCTGACCTCGGAGCTGGGCGAATTCCTGTGCTTCGAAACGCTGACGATGTGCCCGATCGACACGCGCTGCATCGAGCCTTCGCTGATGCGCGAGGACGAGATCGACTGGCTGAACGACTATCACAAGACGGTGTTCGAACGCCTGTCGCCGCTGGTCGAGGGTGAGGCGCTGGCGTGGTTGACGCTGCGTTGCGCAGCGATCTGACGTTGCATTGATGCCGGCGGCGCCCGGCGCAAAGCAGAAAGGCCACGACGCATGACGCCGTGGCCTTTTTTCATGGCGCGCGGTTGAGGCTATCGCACGGACCCGCCTTGATTGCGGTAGAGCAGGCGCGTGGCCACCAGGCAACCCAGCGACAGCAATGCGCCGTAGGCCAGCAGCACCAGCGCGGCGGACGCCGGTGATTGGGCGGCCCATGCCAACTGCTCCCAGGTCATGGACTTGAGGATGATGAGGCCGGCGCCCAGGCCTAGCACCGTCGCGAACCAGAACGCAAGGCTGCCCAGCGCCACGGCCCGGCCGGTGCCGGCGTATTCAAAGGCGCGGGGCAGCAGCTTCAGGCACACGATCGTGACCAGCGCCAGCAGCGCGATTGGCAATACCCAATAGCCCAGCGCGTACTCGGCCCATCCCGCTTCCAGCGTCTGCATCTGCAGAAAGCCGCCGAGCATGATGGAGAAGCTGGTCTGCCAGATCAGGACGGTCAGGCCGCAAATCCATGCCACATGCCGCCGCGTCAGCGTAAGACCGGCGCCCGGGCCGGTGGGCCCCGCCGTCCATGCGGCAATGCGCAACGCCACCCAGATACCGATGACTTCCAGCACGATGGTGACGGCGCGGATCATCAGGTTGATGGCGATGGACCGGCCCACGATACCCAGGCCGAATGCTTCCTCGAGCCAGGAGCCGCTCTTGAACGTGCCGATCATGAGCACGTTCTGTGCAATGCCGACGCCGCTGGACAGGCACAGCGTGTAGAGCGCCTGCAGGGCCAGGAACGTAGCCAGCATCCTGCCGGGCTGATTCACGGTCGCGGCATCGTGCCGGGCGAGCCACTGGCGCGTCGCGCACCAGGCGGTCAGGCCCACGACCAGCAGGGTCGACACCAGGGTGGCCAGCAGCGGGGCCAGCACCGGCGGCTGCATGTAGCTCGCGCGGATCTGGTCGCCGTAGGGCAACGGCGTCATCAACGTGTAGGCCTGCACCAGAACGGAATAAGCGAGCCGCAGCAGAACGGCGGCGACAGCGATGCGCCAGGCAAGGGAATAGGCAGGACGGGTGGAGTCGGTCATCAGCGCGAGGGCGAAGAACGGAGGGCGCTGCCGGGAAGGCAGCGATCGAAAAATAGGGAGCGACCATAGCACGTGCGCGTGGCGCGGCTCGCAGCGTTGCCTTGCCGAGTGCAGCCAATTGTTACCCGCACGGCGCTAGGGGAAAACCCAAACAAGTCGCGGCGCCCGGCTATAATCCAAATTTCCCGCACGCGCCCGCTCGTCCCGGGTGCTCATTACGATGACCAAATACGTATTTGTCACCGGCGGTGTGGTGTCTTCCCTGGGCAAGGGCATCGCCGCTGCGTCGCTTGCTGCCATTCTCGAGTCGCGTGGTTTGCAGGTCACCATGCTGAAGCTCGACCCCTACATCAACGTCGATCCGGGCACGATGAGCCCCTTCCAGCACGGTGAAGTGTTCGTCACTGAAGACGGCGCCGAAACCGACCTGGACCTGGGCCACTACGAGCGCTTCATTTCCGCTCGCATGCACAAGGTGAACAACTTCACCACCGGGCAGATCTACGAATCCGTGCTGCGCAAGGAGCGCCGTGGCGACTACCTGGGCAAGACCGTCCAGGTGATTCCCCACATCACGAACGAAATCCAGGACTTCATCGCCCGTGGCGCCGAAGCCGGCTGGAATGGCAACACCGATGTTGCCATCGTCGAAATCGGTGGCACGGTCGGCGACATCGAGTCGCTGCCGTTCCTCGAGGCCGCCCGCCAGATGAGCCTGCGCATGGGCCGCAACAACGCGGCCTTCGTGCATCTGACGCTGGTGCCCTTCATCGCCTCCGCCGGCGAACTGAAGACCAAGCCCACGCAGCATTCGGTGCAGAAACTGCGCGAAATCGGCATCTATCCGAACGCGCTGCTGTGCCGCGCCGACCGCCGCATTCCGGACGACGAGCGCGCCAAGATCTCGATGTTCTCGAACGTGCCCCTGGACGCGGTCATTTCCGTCTGGGACGCGGACTCCATCTACAAGATCCCCGCCATGCTGCACAAGCAAGGCGTGGACAACATCGTCTGCGAAGCCCTGGGCCTGACCCCGCCGCCGGCCGACCTGTCCATGTGGGACAACCTGGTCGAAGCGCTGGAACACCCCGAGCACCAGCTCACCATCGGCATGGTCGGCAAGTACGTCGACCTGACCGAGTCGTACAAGTCGCTGACGGAAGCCCTGGTGCACGCCGGCATCCACACGCGCTCGAAGATCAACATCGAGTACATCGACTCGGAAGACATCGAAACCCGCGGCACCGACCAGTTGAAGCACCTGGACGCCATTCTGGTTCCGGGCGGCTTCGGCAAGCGCGGCACCGAAGGCAAGATCGCCGCCATCCGCTACGCCCGTGAAAACGGCGTGCCGTACCTGGGCATCTGCCTGGGCATGCAGTTGGCGGTAATCGAATTCGCCCGTCACGTCGCCGGTTTGGGCGGCGCCAACAGCACCGAATTCGATCCCTCCGCACCGCACCCGGTCGTTGCCCTCATCACCGAGTGGATGGACCGCGAAGGCAAGGTCGAAAAGCGGGACAACTCGTCCGACCTGGGTGGCACCATGCGCAAGGGCGCGCAACGCGTGCCGATCAAGGCCGGCACCCGCGCGCAGACCATCTATGGCGACGAAGTGAACGAACGTCACCGTCACCGCTACGAGGTCAACAACGTCTACGTGCCGCGCCTGGAAGAATCCGGCATGGTGATCAGCGCCCGCACGCCGACCGAGAACCTGCCCGAAATGATGGAACTGCCCAACCACCCGTGGTTCGTCGGCGTCCAGTTCCACCCGGAGTTCACGTCCACCCCGCGCGACGGCCATCCGCTGTTCTCCAGCTACATCCGCGCCGCCATCGAGCAGAAGGCTCGCCGCGGCCAGGAGGCCTGATGCGCGTCCGCGGTCCTGAGTTCCGTAAGCGGATCCTCGGGGCCGCGGGCCGTTTCCCCAGCGCCGCCCTATACGGCGGCGCTTCTTTCGGATACAACCGATTAGCATCGGATATGCGTCGCCCGTGCGCCTTGCGCGACACTGGCGGCGGCGTTGTATCCGGCGTCAGCCCCCAACCAACGCAACTGCTCTGAAGGAACCCCATGAGTGCTTATCTCATCGCCGACGTCAAAGTGACCAAGCCCGCGCAGTACGAGGACTACAAGCGTCTGTCCACGCTCGCCATGCGCGCGTACGATGCCAAGATCCTGGTGCGCGGCGGCGAATCCAAGCACCTTGAGGGGCGTGAACCCGGCCGTACCGTCGTCATGGAATTTCCGTCCATGGCCGCGGCGCAGGCGTTCTACGATTCCTGGCAGTACCGCCGTGCCCGCAATGCCCGCGAAGGCGCGGCCGTCATGAATATGTTTATCGTTCAGGGAATGTAAAGTCATGAGTGCAATCGTCGACATCATCGGCCGCGAGATTCTGGATTCGCGCGGCAACCCCACCGTGGAATGCGATGTGCTGCTGGAATCCGGCGCCATGGGCCGTGCGGCCGTGCCGTCGGGCGCCTCCACCGGCGCGCGCGAAGCCATCGAACTTCGTGACGGCGACAAGGGCCGTTATCTGGGCAAGGGCGTGCTGCGCGCCGTTGAAAACCTCAATACCGAAATCTCCGAAGCCCTGATGGGCCTGGACGCGCAGGAACAGACGTTCGTCGATCGCACCCTGATCGAACTGGACGGCACCGAGTCCAAGGAGCGCCTGGGAGCCAACGCCATCCTGGCCGCCAGCATGGCCGTGGCCCGCGCCGCCGCCGACGAATCGGGCCTGTCCCTGTACCGCTATTTCGGCGGCAGCGGCCCCATGAGCATGCCCGTCCCGATGATGAACGTCATCAACGGCGGCGCGCACGCCAACAACACGCTGGACCTGCAGGAACTGATGATCCTGCCGGTGGGCGCCGGTAGCTTCCGCGAAGCCCTGCGCTGGGGCGCTGAAGTCTTCCACATGCTCAAGAAGCTGATCCACGGCCAAGGCATGTCCACCGCCGTGGGCGACGAGGGCGGTTTTGCGCCCAACGTGCCCAGCCACGAAGCCGCCATCCAGCTCATCCTGAAGGCCATCACCGAAGCCGGCTACGAGCCGGGCACGCAGATCGCCCTGGGCCTGGACTGCGCCAGCTCCGAGTTCTACCGCGACGGCAAGTACACGCTGGCCGGCGAAGGCGGCATCTCGCTGTCCTCGCAAGAGTTCACGAACCTCTTGGCCACGTGGTGCGACAAGTACCCGATCATCTCGATCGAAGACGGCATGGCCGAAAACGACTGGGAAGGCTGGAAGCTCCTGACCGACCAGCTCGGCAAGAAGGTTCAACTGGTGGGCGACGACCTGTTCGTCACCAACACCAAGATCCTGCGTGAAGGCATCCAGAAGGGCGTCGCCAACTCGATCCTCATCAAGATCAACCAGATCGGCACGCTGACCGAAACGTTTGCCGCCATTGAAATGGCCAAGCGCGCCGGTTACACCGCCGTTGTCTCGCACCGTTCGGGCGAAACCGAAGACTCGACCATCGCCGACATCGCCGTGGCGACCAACGCGATGCAGATCAAGACCGGCTCGCTGTCGCGCTCGGATCGCATGGCCAAGTACAACCAGCTCCTGCGCATTGAAGAAGAGCTGGCTGAAGTGGCGTCGTATCCCGGCCTGGAAGCTTTCTACAACCTGCGTTGATAAGAAGCGCGGCCCCGGCGTCTTGCCAGGGCCGCATCCACGCCACGACAGTTGAGGTTCCCGCGTATGCGCCTGTTGTTCCTGGTGCTGTTCGTGCTGCTAGGCTTGATCCAATACCCGCTGTGGCTGGGTAAGGGCGGCTGGTTCAAGGTCTGGGATCTGCAACGCCAGGTGGCGGAGCAGCGCGAGACCAACGAAGGCCTGCGCGCGCGCAATGCTGCGCTTGAGGCCGAAGTGCGCGATCTTGAAGGCGGATCGGGGGCCATCGAGGAGCGGGCGCGCGGAGAGCTGGGCATGATGCGGGACGGCGAAGTGTTCGTGCACATCCTGCCCCAGAATACCCAGCCGCCCGCCGGCGCTTCGCTTTCCGCTGAAGCGCCGCCCAAACCTGCCGTGGCCGGGACCCCGGCGCGTGCGAATGCGCCGGCTGCGCGGCCGGCGTCGGCCGCGCCC
>NZ_DIEJ01000150.1:0-11533 GCF_002418565.1 Achromobacter sp. UBA5777
GGGGGGCGCGGGGGGGGGCGGGGGGGCCGCCGCTGGCCGGCCTTGCCGCCTTGCCTGATCGAGCGGCCGGCGCCGCGGGCGGCGGATAGACGCCATGCAGCCGGATCGAATCCATGTACCCGGGCGGATACAGCGACTCGTCGGCAAACGGCTTGGCGCGCGGGGTCAAGCCCGCGACGCTCTTCACGTTGCCGCGGCGCATCCGGCCATCCTGCGTGTAGACAAACCGCTCGATCACCGAACCCTTTGGGAAGTCGAAAGTCAGCGCGCTGCGGTCGTCCTGGACCAGCACGACGGGCCGGTCACGGCAATTGCCCACGTCCCACGACAACACGTCGGACCCCTCGATGGCCAGCACGGTATAGCGGTAATCGCAGTTGCGGCGCTGGGTCTCGATGACGACCACGGTGCGCGGGCCAATGTTTTCGGTGCGGGCGATGCGCGCGGACTCGACATTGTTCAGGGGCACCACGCGCTGGTTGCCCGACAGCTTCACCGAGAAGTTCTTGCCTTCGCGGCGCAGGGTGCCCACTCCGCCATCCTGCAGCGGGAACTGGCCGATCTCGGTGCCGAACAGGGCGGCGGTGTCCACGCCGAACACGTAGTTGCCCCGGGAATTGGTCTTGACCGCGCAGGCGGACAGGCCAGCCAGCAAGAGGAAGCTGGCCGCAAGGCGAAGGATCAACGAACGGGATACGTGCAGGCGCAATGACATCATGGGAGGCGGAAAACCTGGCGCCGCGCGGGCGCCTTTTTCGTCAAAGCCCTGCAATGTATCGCAAAGTTACAGCGCAGGACCAGACTTGTTTCAATTGCGCCGGGCGCGTCGCGCCGTGCGTCGTCGCAAACCAGGCGCGGGTTTGGCGCGTCAGTTGGCGGCCTGCTTCAGTTCCATCGACAGTTTCACCAGTTCGTGCACGCCATTGCGAATGGCGGACACGGTGCGGGCCACGGTGGCGCGCAACAGGGCGATGTCGGGCAGGGTGTCGGGCGCGGCCACGAAGCTTTCCACCGAGGCCGATACGCGCGCGGGGCGATCGGCTTCCTCTTGCGGCAGCGTCAGCTTGATGGCCTTGCAGCGGTTGTTCACGACGTTGATGACTTCCAGGAATTGGCCGCGCGTCAGGTTCAGTTCATCTGCCTGCACGAAGGCGGGATAGACGAGGCGCAGGAATTCCGGGTCCGAATCGCTCAGGCTGAAATACATGATGCCCATGTCGGGATGCTTGAAGACCACGTCGCCTTGCTCGTCAAAGCTGGCGACAAGGCCCAGTTCTTCTTGCACCACGGTCTGGTACAGGGCGGACAGCGGGGTGGGGGTGGACATGATTCAACGCTCCGTTGGTGGTAAGTGGGAAAAAAGACGAACCCATGACCCTTGCTACGCGCCGTCTTGAAAAAGGTTCGAAAAATTTAGCGTCGAAGGATAAACCGAACCCGGCAAATCAATTGGCCGAAAAAAGGGCGAAAAAAAAATCGAACCTTTTGCGCTGTGGCGCGTAGGGGTCATTACCGGCATCCGCCTCACGCAAAAAAGGAAACACCATGCAGGACAAAGCACAAGACGTACTGACGCAGGCAAAGACCCACGCAACCCGGTGGGCAGCCATTGCGGTTCAGCGCGTCAACCGGGGCGACGCGGCGGGCGCGTTGCTGTTTCTTCTGGGCACCACGCTTTTCGCGGTGGTCTCCGTGCGCATGATGGGATCGGGCGTCAGTCTGAGCTTCTACGACCTCCTGCGCTTGCAGAATGGCGGCAGCGTGCAGGGCGCGATGGCAGGGCAGGGGGCCGGCGCGGGATTCTATGCCGTGTTGTGGCTGCTGGCCGTCGTGGGGCCGTTGCTGCCTTCGCTGCTGGACCATCGCGCGGCGCGCCTCGGCTACTTTGCGCCGCTGACGTTGTGGATCATCGCGTTGGCGGGCGTGGTCTCGCAGGTGCAGGAGTTCATGAATGCGACGCGCCAGTTGTCGGGTTTCATGGGCAGTTCGCGCGCCGGCCGCAGCCTGGCGGGCGACATGGCGTCCAACCTGTGGAGCGGCCTGTCGTTCGGGTTCGGCTTCTATCTGTCTGTCGCCATCGCGCTGGCCTTCACTGTCCGCGGGGTCGCCGCGCTGCGCCGCCGCGCTTGATTTTCCGCCCCTGCGCAGCTAAGGTGCCGCAGCCCCGAGAACCTGAATCATGAACACGCTCGAATCCAAGCGCTACGTCATCGACAACGTCGACGCGCTGTTGCGCATCATGCATGCCGACCCGCGCTACGCGCTGGCGTTCCGGAACAAGGCCGAGCAGCACATCACGCTGAAACTGCGCAGAAAGTTCTTCAACACGCCGCCCGAAGGCGTGGTGGACGCGTTCAACAACGCGCTCATGAAGTTCCTGCAGACGCGCAGTTTCAAGGACGAGGTCCTGCTGCACGGCCAGCCCGAGGGCGGATGGACGGCGCATGAACTGGCCGTCAGCAAGCTGGGCGGCTACCTGTACCGCGGATCGCTGCACGAGCTGATCCAGTATCACCGCCGCACGCGGCACGAGGTGCAGTGGGCGGGTCCCGACGACGGCGGCGATCGGGACGACACAGCGTCTGACGACGCCCGGGATGTGGCGGATGCCTCGCCCTTTGCCGACCCCGCGCAGGCGTATGAGCACCTGTCGGTCGTCAAGCGCATGCGCGATTGCCTCAACAAGCTCAGCGACACGCTGAAAACCACCATGTTCCTGTACCTGGACGACATGCCGATGGAACAGATCGCCCGGCAGCAGGACCTGCACGTGCCCACCGTGAAGAGCCGCCTGCACGCCGCGCGCAAGCTGGTGACGGAATGCACCCGCAAGGGGATGGACTGATGATGGCTGAAGACCGAGTGCTGTCGTATCTGGCCGGCGAGCTGGACGCCGATGCCCGCCGGGCCTTTGAAGCCGATCTCGCGAGGGATCCCGCATTGCAGGAGGAGCTGGAGGCGTGGCGCAATCTTGCCGAGGCGCGCCAGCTTGCGCATAACGAGATTGGGCAGGGCGAGCGCGATGCGGCTTTCTTGCGTGCGCTGGCGCAGGGCGTGGAGGCTGCGCCGGCGTCTGCCGAATCTGCGTGTGCGTCCGCGTCTGAGCCTGCGTCTGCCAAATCTGCGGGGGCGTCAGCGTCCGAGCCTGCGCCTGCGCGCGCGGCGGTGTCTTCGCACGCGCCAACGTCGCGCATGCGGCGCTTGTGGCAATGGCTGTGGCCCAAGCCCGCCAGCCCGTTGATGCCGCTGGGCTGGGCGCTCGCGATCATGCTGTCCGTTGTGGTGATGCAGCAGGCGCCGGTGCAAAATCCCACGGTCGTCATGTCCGACGACGTCCTGACGCGCGGCGGTGCATCTTGCCCGCGCCTGGTGGTCGATCTTCCCGATGCCCTGACCGCGCGGCAATTGCGCAATACCTTGTCCCAGTACGCGGTGTCCATCGTCGACGGGCCCGATGCGGATGGGCGATACGTCCTGGCCGCTGCGCGTGAGTCGTCGCTGCGCGATGCCGCGACGGCGCTGGGCGCGCTGTCGGTCACGGAGGCGCCAGCGGGCGCGTGCCCCAAACCGTGAGACCCGGCGCAAGCCCGAGATAACGTCCAGTCCCTCCCGAACAAAAAGTCAGACCGCGAATTTTCTATGAAGCCCAACAAAGAACCTGCCGTTGCCAGCATGCCGGACGCGCGGCCGCAACCCCTGATGCGGCGGCGCCTGCTGGCCGCGCTGGTCGGCGCGGGGCTCTGCGGCGGGCACGCAAGCGCCGTGCTCGCGGCGGGTGCGAATGCGCGGGGGCTGAACAACCGGAACATGATGGACGAGGAGCCGGTCCGCTCGGGCACGTCGGCACCCCAGCCGGCCACGCCTGCGCCGGCGCCGGACGACGGGCCTTCCGCAGCTGCGACGGATCGCAAGGTCGCATCGGATGCCAAGGCCCAGGCTGAACCCCAAGCCGACCCCCATGCGGACCCTCAAGCCGACCCCCAAGCCACGCCCGCCAAGCGCCGCTACGCGCTGGTGATCGGCAACGCGCGATACGCCGTTCCCGCAAACGCGCTGGTCAACCCGGTCAACGATGCCCGCCTCATTGCTGACTCACTGCGCCAGCGCCAGGTCGACGTGACCCTGCTCACGGACCTGACCACGGCGCAGATGGAAGCCGCCGTCGACGATTTCGCCCTTCGGGCCGCCGGCGGGGACCTGGCGCTGATGTACTTCGCCGGACACGCTGTCGCGGTGGACGACGTGAACTATCTGTTCGGCGTGGACCTGCCGCTGCCGCTGGGCGAGGTGCGCATCCGCACGGCGCAGCAAAGTTCGCTGAGCCTCAAGCGCGTGTCGCAAGCGCTGCGGCGGGCCAATGTCCGCGCGCGCCTGATGGTGCTGGACGCCTGCCGCACCAACCTGACGCGGGGCACGCCCGGCGCGGGACTGGTGCATGCCGTTCCAGCGGGCGGGGAACTTATCGCCTTCTCCACGCAGCCCGGCGCCACGGCCGAAGACGGCTTCGGCAACGACGGCCCCCGCCACAGCCCCTACGCGTACTACTTCGCGCAAGGGCTGCGCGCGCTGCCCGGTACCGCGCCGGTGGAGACCTTCTTCAAGCAATTGACCGCCGACGTGCAGGTGGCTACCTCCTACCGGCAGATTCCGCACTACGCCAGCAGCCTGGTCGGCACCGTCACGTTCACCACGCTGGCGGACGGCCAGACGCCCGCAACGCCGGGGGCATCCGGCGGTCAGACGGCGCAGGGCAGAGGCCCGTCCCCCACGCTTGGCCGCGATCTGATCAAGGCCCGCATGAGCGCCTGGGAATATGAGATAGAGCGGGGCGCGCAGTATGTGGACGAGCCCCGTCTGGCCTCATTGCAGGCGCGCGCCAACGCGGGCGACGTGGTCGCCATGACCACCCTGGGGCTGATCGCCGAAAACGGCGAGCACGTGCAACAGAACTACCCCGTCGCCGCCCGCTGGTATCAGCGCGCCGCCGATCAGGGATTCGCGCCCGCGCAGACCTATCTGGGCGAGCTGACCGGCATGGGCCGGGGCGTGCCCAAGAACTACGCCGTGGCCGAACGCCTGTTTCGCGATGCGGCCGAGGCCGGGCACCGGCGCGCGGCGATGGACCTGCTGGACGTGCGCGCGCGCATGGGCGAACCGATCGACCCGCGCGAGTGGGCCAAGGTGCTGCAGGACGCCGCGCTCAATCCGGTCGGGTTTCCCATGCCCGGCATGGCGCCCATTCAGGGCCTGCCGGACAACCCGTGGATGCGCGCGCTGGGTGTGCGCCCGCCCGGCCAGCCCTGAACCCCGCAGTGGCGCGCGTATGACGTCGCAGGCGCGTCAGGCAGGACGGTGATACACCGCCTCGACGTTGTAGCCGTCGGGGTCCAGGATGAAGGCGCCGTAGTAGTTCGGGTGATATTTCGGGCGTAACCCCGGCGCGCCGTTGTCGCGCCCGCCCGCCGCCAGCGCCGCGCGATGAAAGGCGTCGACCTCGTCACGGCTGCGCGCGCGGAACGCCACATGCACGCGCGGCGTGCTGGGCGTGCCCTCATGAATCCAGAACTCGCCGCCCGGGTCGCCCGCGTCGTCGGGCTCGCCAACGCCAAAGCCCATGCCCGTCGCCAACCCCTTGCGCGGCACATACCCTACCGCCGCGAGCGCGCTCAGGTAGAAAGCCCGGCTGCGCGCGAAGTCGCTGACGTGAATCTCGATGTGGTCCAACATACGCTGCTCCTCGGAAAGGCGGCCGCGTGGGCCGGAGAGGTCAGCATAGGTGAGGGGTCGGGGTGAGATCGCTTCGATTTGCAACGTGGGGATACGTGCTCTGGCATTGCGAATCCACGCTGGCGCCTGGTGAACGCGCAGGCGGCTTGCGCCGATCCTGCGCGGTGTCACCGTCTACCGATCAGAAACTCTCCCAATCATCATTCGACTGCGCGGGTTTGTTGTCGCCCGGTACGCGCAGCGGCGGTTTCGCTTGCGGCGCGGGCTTTGCGTCGGCGCGGCGAGTGTCCGCCGGCTTGCCGGCGGCCGCGCGTGAAGAGGTCGGCTTGGCCAAGACGCGCTGCGGCTTTGCGGGCTGGGCCGCTACAGACTGCACCTCTCGCACCTGAGCAACTTGCGGATTGGCCACAAATCGCGGCGCATCGTCCTCGGCAAGACGGAACACACTGACCAGCTTCACCAGCGTCGCGGCCTGCGAATTCAAGCTATGCGCGGCAGCAGCCGATTCTTCCACCAGCGCGGCATTCTGCTGCGTCGTCTGGTCGAGCTGGTTGATGGCGTCGCCCACTTGCGAGATGCCTTGGCCCTGCTCGTGGGCGGCCGCGCCGATTTCGGCGATCAGGTCGGCAACGCGGCGCACCTGCGTCACGATGTCGTTCATGGTGCTGCCGGCTTCGCCGACCAGGTTCGAACCGGCTTCGACGTTGCCGACGCTGTCGCTGATCAGCTGCTTGATTTCCTTGGCGGCGCTGGCGCTGCGTTGAGCCAGTGCGCGCACTTCGCTCGCCACGACCGCAAAGCCGCGGCCCTGTTCGCCCGCGCGGGCCGCTTCGACGGCGGCGTTCAGGGCGAGGATGTTGGTCTGGAACGCGATGGAGTCGATGACGGCGATGATGTCGACGATCTTGCGCGAGCTGGCGGAGATGGCGTCCATGGTGCTGACCACGTTGCCGACCACTTCGCCGCCGCGCGCGGCAGCTGCGCTGGCCGAGCCGGCCAGGCTGCCGGCCATCTGCACGGATTCCAGATTCTGCTTCACCGCGGCATTCATCTCTTCCATCGAGGCCGCGGTCTCTTCGACGTTGGCGGCCTGTTCCTCGGTGCGCTGGCTGAGGTCGGCGTTGCCGGATGAGATCTGCGTGGCGCCCGTGGCGATGGATTCGCTGGACTGGCGCACCTGGCTCACCAGTTGCGCCAGGTTGGCGCGCATGGCATCCATGTTGGCCAGCACGCTGGTCTGGTCGCCTTCGCGGCGCTGCACGCGCACGGCCAGGTTGCCCTTGGCGACTTCCTGGGCGATCTGCGCGGCGTAGGCGGGCTCGCCGCCCAGACGGCGCATAACGGAGCGCACCAAGCCAAGGCCCAGAATGCTGCCGATCAGCGCGCACAGCACGATCAGCGCGGTCAGCGTCCAGAACGTGCGCTCGACCGCGGCGGCGGCGTCTTCGGTGTCGAGGCGGGCCAGTTCTTCCTGGCGCTTGGCGGCTTCCATCAGGATGTTGCGCGCGGCAACATGCAGCGCGGCCGAGTCCTTGTGCAGGACGGTCATCGCGGTCGGATCGTTTCGGTCGGCCAGGCCCTTCACGTCGTTGACGGCCGCCTTGTAACGGGTCCAGGTGTCGGCCAGCTTGCCGCCGAGGTCCCGCAGGGCGGGGTCCTGCTCCTGCTGCAGACGGTCACGCGCCTGCAACACGGACTTTTCGGATTCTTCGTTCAGGCGCAGTTCGTTCTGGCGGCCTTGCGGATCGGTGTTCCAGATGTAGACATACATGCGCCGGAAATGCGTGGCGCCTTGGCGGGCGGCGTCGACGACGACGCGCAGCGGCATGACGGTTTCCGTGTACATGGCGCGCTGCTTCTGGCTGATGCTCCAGAGCTGCTGCATGGCGATGGCGCCAACGGCCACCAGCATCACGATGAAGAACAGCACCAGTGCTGTGAGGCTGCTCCGAAGAGAGAGATTTCTGAGTTTGGACATGATGGGCACGCGACGGGGGCGCGGAATGCGCCCTCCACCCGGGCACTACAGCACATCATGTTGCGGCGCAATACGGGGAATTACGGGCGAAAAAGCCGGATCGGCGCGGCTGCGTCGCCGGCAGCCCGATATGCGGGATTTTCGGGGCTGACGGCTTAACCGGCCGCCGCCGCAGCGCGCGCTATGGGGCCACCTGCACGTGTTCTATGCGGTTGCGCCCGTTGGCCTTGGCCAGATACAACTGCTCGTCCACGGCCTTGATGAAGTCCGCGCGCGTGACATTGCCTTCCGGAATCACGGTGCCCGCACCGACGCTGACCGTGACGCGTCTGCCATGCGGCGACAGCGCGTGCACGATGGCTTTTTTCTGTAATTGGCGCTGGCAGCGTTCCGCCACTTTCCGGGCCACCTCGGCATCGGCTTCGGGCAGCAGCACAACGAATTCTTCACCGCCGTAGCGCGCAACCAGATCGCGCGGACCATCCAGCGCCAGGCTCAGCGTCTCGGCGATTTCGATCAGGCACTTGTCGCCCTGGGTGTGGCCATACAGGTCGTTGTATTGCTTGAAGAAGTCGACGTCGAAGAGCAAGACCGACAAGGGCTGGTTTTCGCTGCTGGCGCGCTCCCATTCCAGTTCGAAACTGCTGTCGAATCGCCGCCGGTTGGCGATGTTGGTCAAGCCGTCCTTGAAAGACAGCACCTCCAGTTCCTTCTGCAGGCTGAGCAGTTTCTCTTCGGTCTTCTTGCGCTCGGTGATGTCGAACATGAAGCCGATCAGGGCCTCGGGCTCGCCGCTTTCGGTGCGCACCACGTGCACCACGTCGCGGATCCACACGTAGCCGTTGTCCTTGGTCAGCGCGCGGTAGTCGGCCTCGTGGTCGACGCCGGCCTGGGATTGCGAGACGCAGAAGTTGACCACGTACTCGCGATCCTCGGGATGCATGCGCATCGCCCAGTCCTCGACGGTGACCCAGCTGTCGGTGCGCCAGCCCAGCAACGCCTCGATCTGGGGGCCGATGTAGGCGAATTTCATCGTGGCCCAGTCGATCTTCCAGGGAATCGCCTTGGTCGATTCCAGCAAAGTCCTGTACACCGCGTTGTCGTGGAGAAGCGTGCTGTCGTCGGCCATGCTCAATCCTTCCGGGTTTCCAAGGAACGAGCACTGTAGCTCGAACCTTGGGGGACGGGAACCTGCCGATCGACGGCACGGGCTCACCGCATCTAGAACGGAACCGCCAGTTTCAGCGACCCCGAGTGGCTGGAACCGCGCGAGGCGAACTCGCCGTCGTACTGAAGGCGGAAGTCGACCTTGCCGGCGCTGGCCACCTGCAAGCCCGCCCCGACGCGGCCGATGACGTTGTCGGTGGGCATGCGCGTGGTGAACTTGCCGGCACTGGTCGACGCGCCCTGCAGGCGGGCGGTGGTCTCCCAGCCGTCTTCCGACAGGAACGAGACGCCGGCGTAGGCAAACGGCCGCATCATCGCGCCCTGCGGCAGGTCGACGCGGCCCCCGATCTCCAGGGTGGGCGCCAGGCCAAGGACGAATTGATCACTGCTGTCCACCTTCAGGCGCAATGCGTCGCCCGATTCGCTGTAGCCGGGCATGCGCGAGTAGCTGGCGGTCAGGTCGGCGTATGGCTTGAGGTAGAAGTTGCCCTGGTCGAACGTACGGGCAGCACGCAGGCGGGCGCCGAAGCTGTAGACATTGGGGGAACTCGTGGCTTCGCTGTCGAAGTTGGCGATGGCCAGGTTGCGGGTCAGGTCATACGAGCCATATCCGCCGCCCAGCGCGCCCGAGAACGTCCAGGCGCCTGCCTGCCGCTTGAGCACGATGCCTGCGTAGCCCGAATCGCCCGAGCCGCTGACCCGGCGGTCGTCCCCGCGGACACGGGTGTTCTGGTAGGCCATCGAGCCGCCCAGATACCAGTTGGGGGCCACTTCGCGCTGTCCGCCGAATTGGTAGGTCTGGCTGTCGTAAGAGAAGCTCGATGAGCCGTTTGCGGCGTCCTGGTTGGTGCGGCGGGCGGTGACTTCGCCCCACAGGCAGTTCTGCTCGCGGGTCAGCGAGCCGCTGCCGGCGAAGGTCGGGCACGACATCATGGCGTTGGAGAAGCGCGCCATGCCGAACTGCATCTGCGCGGCGGGCGCCAGCGCCACGCCCGGAGAAAGGTCCGACACCCGATCCTGATAGGCGCGCGCGCCGTTGCGGGAGGCGGTATCCAGCACCGCGTACAGGCCGGACAGCGCGGCCGCGCCGCCTTGGTCCCACGTGCGCTGCAAGTGCGTGGCGATGCCAGACTGATTGCGTTTGAGCTGCATCGCGCCGTCGTTGAAATTGGCGCCTGCGACGTGGATGCGGGTAGTGTTGCCGACCTGCCGGGTTTCGTAGTCGAAGACGGGCGAGTCGACGCCGGTCAGCGTGCCCGTGAGCGGGCCGTTGACGGTCAGGACCGGCAGTTCGCGGTTGGGCATGAGGGCGCGCGGCGCGATCATCATGCCGCCGTCCAGCGTTGCGGGACCCTTGACGGTCAGCGTGTCCACGTCCATCGCGTTGAAATCGGCCCCTGCCCGCAGCACGCCGGTGGCGGATTGCGTCAGCGTGCCGATCAGCGTGGTGCCAACAAAACGCGTGCGGGCGCTGCCCAGTGACGCGCCTTCCGAGCCGCCCAGCGCAATCAGGCCGGTGTTGGTCAGAGAATTGCCCACGAACTGCGCGCCGGCGATGTAGCTGCCGTTGTTGTTCATGGCGCCGCCGTTCAGGTTGACGGAGCCGGCCACCGTGCCGTTGTTGGCCACGCCCAGCGTGGCGCCGGTTGCCTGGATGGCGGTGCCGCCATTGCCGGACACGGAACCCGTCGCGTTGACCACCAGCGTGCCGGCCTGGTTGCCGTCGACCCAGACGCCCGCGCCGTTGGTGGCGGTGCCGCCGCTGACCTGGCCGGCCACCGTGACGGTGGCGCCGGTGTTGGCGTTGGCGCTTTGCGCAAAGATGCCGAAGCCGTTGGCGCCCGTTGCCGAGACGACGCCGCCTTGTCCGACCGTGACGTCGACGGTGCCGCTGTCCAGATTGTTGCCGTAAGGGGCGACGCCGCCGCCCGCGTAGACCGATTGGCCGTCCGCGGTCAGCACCAGGCCACCCGCGCCGTTCACGCTTTGCGCCAGGATGCCGATGGCGCCTGGCCCGCTGACGGCAACCGTGCCGTTGGCGTTGACGTTGACGGCGCCGCCGGCGCCGAAGCCCGCCGTGATCATGGTCGATTGGCCGGGGTCCACGACCAGCGTCGCGCCGGTGCCGGGCAGTCCGATGATGCCGCCGCCTGCGCCCACCGACTGTGCGATCACGCCGTGCGCGCCGGTGCCGCTGGTCTGGATGCGGCTTTGGGACGCGAGGGTGATGTTGACCGCGCCGCCCGACACGGCGCCGTAGCCTTGGGCGCCGGTGATCGACGTCGAGATTCCCTGCGGACGCTGCTGATTCTGCGAGTTGATGATCATGCCGCCCGCGCCGCCGATGCTCTGGCCGACCAGGCCGTAAGCGTTGTTGCCAGAGGTCGTGATGAGCAGACCGCTTACGTCATTGACTGTGACCGTGCCGCCCTGGCCCTGGCTCTGGTTGACGCCGCTGCTCACTTCCATCTGGAAGGCGGGGATGGTGTCGTCCGCCACGCTGATTCGTGCGCTGGTGCCCGCGCCCGCAAAGCCGCCGCCGCCGCCGACCGACTGGAGCACGGCCCCAAAGCCGGCCTCGCCCGTGGTGGTGATCTGCGTGGACGCGCCGCTGGTGTTCAGGGAAACCGCGCCGCCCGAACCGCCGCCGCCGCCCGTGCC
>NZ_DIEJ01000147.1:0-437 GCF_002418565.1 Achromobacter sp. UBA5777
CGCGCCCGGATTTTCGCCCCCCGGCCCCAAGGCGGAACGGCTTGGGGCCGGTGCGGCTCGTTATTCCTTGGTTTCGATAATCCACCACATGGCACGCGGCAAGGCGCGGCCCGTGATGGGATGCAAGTCGGTCAGGTCGGCGCAGGCTGTCCAGCCGGGGAGCGGACGGTAGCCGCGCACGTCGCCTTCGCCGTGCCAGCGGCGAGCGCGTACCGTGCCGGGCGCATAGATCGCCGCCATGCGCGGGCGGCTGGTGGTGGTGCGGTTCATGGGGGCTTCTCCTTCAAGCGAAGCGCCCCGGTCGAGTGCCGGGGCGCTTGCCTTCGGCGCGGGTCAAGCGGCCAGCGCCTCGGCGGGTTCATCCGCCATTGCCTCGGCATCCTCCGGGGCGTTCTGCGCCTGCGTTTCCTGCGGCGCAGCTTCCGGGCCTTCGGCCT
>NZ_DIEJ01000147.1:494-17387 GCF_002418565.1 Achromobacter sp. UBA5777
CCACGGCCTGCGCCAGTTCCGCGCCCGGCTGGTGCGTCGTAGCGCGAGGCGTCACCACGTCCACCGTGGAAGCCACGCACACGGCCAGCAGTCGCACCAGTTCGCCTTGCTTCATCGCCAGCAGCGCGGCGAACAGTTCGGCGCTGTCCTGCGGCAGCGCTTCGCCCGCGACCTGCTGCAGTTCGCGCAGCGCCACGGCGGCAGGCGATTCCGGCCAGTCCGGGGCCATGCCTTCCAGCCGGTCTTGCACGGTGAGGCGCACGCCCAGCGGCAAGTCGTGGCCGTAGTGGCTGTCCTGCAAGACGGCCTGCACCATGCCATGCACCAGCGCGGCCAGCGCGATTTGCGGATGCCGGGCCACTTCGATTTGCAGCGCGGCGGTACGGTGCGCGCTCAACCGCTGCGCCAGCCGGTCGGACAGGCTCGCGGCCTTGGGCTGCTCGGCGTCCTCGCCTTCGTCGTCGTTCCCGGCGTCGCCTTCCACACCGCCGAAACCCTGCCGCAAGCGTTCCAGCGTGCGCAGCGCCTTGGCTTCGGCCTCGCGCAGCAGCCCGCGATGAATCACGGCTTCGCCCTGGCGGTCGAGGGTGACGATGGCACCGGCCACGGCGCGCACGTCCGGGGCGTAGCCCTGCAAGGCTTCCTCCACGGCTTGCAGTTCCCCGGCGACCTGTTCGCGGCGCGGTTCCAGCGCTTCGGTCTTGTCCTCGTCCTCGGCGTCGTAGGCTTCTTCCAGTTCGGCGTCGATCTTGTCGAGGCGGGTTTGCAGCGATGCGATGCGGCGTGCTTCGCGGGCGCTCGGTTCGCGGCGCTGCCGCGGTGCGTTCTGGAACGCCTGCCGCTCGGCGTAGCTCATGTGCGGCACGGCTTCGACCCATGCCCAACCCTCGGCGCGCACGTCCCCGGCCAGCGCATCCAGCTTGTCGCGCACCAGCGTTTCCAGCAGCACGGCGTCGGTCAGGTAGGTTCCGGCATCGCCTTCCGCGAACAGGTCGCGGCGGATGCCGCCGCCCGCCGCCGTGTAGGCGTCCAGCCCGGCGAAGCGCACCAGCGGGTGCGTGGCGTCGATTTCGCGTTCGGTCAGGCGTTCGCGCAGCGCGGACGCGCCACGCTGCCATTCGGGCGCACCGTAGAACGCGGCTTCCTGCGCGGCGTGGTCGTCGGTGATGGTCAGGGCCATCAACTGTTCCAGCGTGACGGCTGCGGCCCGGTAGTCGGCCAGCAGGCGCGACGAGACGTTGGCCAGCTTCAAGCGGCGCTGCACCACCAGCGGGGACACGCCGAAGTCGGCGGCAATGTCCTCGATGGGCCGGCCTTCCTTGACCAGCGCGGCGAACGCCTCGAACTGGTCGGCCGGGTGCATCTGCTCGCGCAGCAGGTTTTCCGCGAGGCTGACGGTACGGGCCGAAGCGTCGGGCACCAGCAGGCAAGGCACCTCAAAGTCGGCGGCAATGCGCTTCTTCTTCGCCAGCAGCTTCAACGCGGTCAGTCGGCGGTCGCCGGCCACCACTTCGTATTGCTCGCCATCGGCGGACAGGATGACGACGAGGTTTTGCAGCAGACCGATGCGGGCGATGCTCGCGGCCAGTTCGGGAATGGACAGGCGCGGGGTCTTGCGTGCATTGCGCTTGGAGCGGCGCGGCAGCAACTGCGAGAGCGGAACCAAAATCAGGTTCTTGGTCGGGTCGGCCACTTCCAGCGGCGCGGCGGTTTCGATGGCACGGGTTTCGATTTGGGTAACGGCGTTCATGGTGATAACTCCTTGCGGCTAGGGATGCAGCAGCGAGAGAAGCGGCAAGGGCTGCTGCCTGCCCCTGCCGCGTGGGGATTCAGGCTTTCAACTGGCGCATGCCATCGGCCAGCAGCCAAAGCGCACGGTTGAGGCGGATGTTTTGGTCGATGCCCTGCACCGGGCGGGTTTGCTGGCGGCGTCCGTTGGCGCTGCGTCCGCGCAGGCCGCCTTGGGTCAGGTTCTCTTGCGTGCGGTTGAATACGCTCCACAAGTCCGGGCGGCGGTCATCAAAGCGGCGCGGCATCAGGATTTGCGATTCCGTGATGGGCGCGGGCTTGTCGGGGTCGTCGTACTTGAGGGCCAGCGCGGCGCGGGCGAACACTTCGGATTCGCCATCGTTCAAGGTGATGGCGCGCATGGCATCGCGGGATTCCTGCACGCGGTCGAAGCCGCGCAAGACTTCGTAAGCGCCTTCGATGACGGAACCTGCCACGTCGCCTTTGTGAGGCACTCGCACATCGGCCACGGTGTCACCGCAGACAAGGCCATTGCTGCACACGAACCGGAACATTCCGGCCAACATCTGATAGCTGCTGGTGCCGTCATGCGAGTTCAGCAGCACGATTTCGTTAGCCTCCGCGCCGTTGATCTGGCTGGCGTGGCGCAGGCGCAGCATGTGTTTGGTGTAGTCGCGGCGATCGTCGTGCCGCACGCGGGTCTGTGCTGCCATGAAGGGTTCAAACCCTTCCTTGCGCAGTTCCGCCAGCACGGCGGCGGTCGGGATATAGGCGTACCGCTCGGAACGGCTTTCGTGCGGGGCGTCCGCGAAGATGGACGGCGCGACCGTGCGGATTTGATCGTCGGACAGCGGGTAATCGCTGCGCAGCGACGGGGAACGGGAAGCGAATCGGGATGCGAGTTGCATGGTCTTTCTCCTGACGAAAAGGGTTTGCTGTTCAAACCGCACACCGGATTCCTAGATTCGGAGCCCAGCCTTTCGACTGTTCGGTGCGGTCGGCACGAGGAACCCGGTTGGCCCTGTTGCCACCGTCTTTCCTGAGTTCATCGCCCGCGGCCAAAGGAGCGCGCGGACGGGGGCCGTCAAGGAAGCAAGCGCAGGGTTGGTGCGGCCCGCAGGCGCAGCCGAGGACACGGCCCTGCGCGCCTTGACGGCACACGGGAGCGGGCTACGGTCGCGGGTAAGGTGATGAAGTCAGGGGAGATGGCTGGACAAGGCAACGGCCATCCCTGGTGTGCCAACCGCACGCAAGCGAAGCGCGCAGGCCCGAAGCTGGAAGCCGGGCCGAAGGCGTCAGCCGAGCGGAGCGAGGGAACGATGGAAGCCAGATAGGGGCGAGACTCGCGCAGCGAGGCTCGATGCGCTACGCGCACGACAGCGCGACCGGCCATTGCTCAGATGGCCGGGGACGCCCGAACGCAAAGTGGCCTTTACGATGACGCTATGCCCGAGACAGAACACGCCGATTCCAACGATCCCCTGGAACACATGTTCCAGCGCTCGGAGGCCTTGCACGAACGGTTCAACGAACTGCTCGACGGCGCCGATTTCGACGGCTCCCCGTGCATCTGGCCTGGAGGTGCTGCGTAACTCGAACGGCCTGAGGACCATGATCGCCATGATGATGGCCATCCTCAGCGGCGATGAAGCCATCACCATTCCGATGGGCAAGGCCCAGCCGGCGTTCGCCGACTGCCCGCCGGACTTGCTCAAGCCCTGATGGCCGGTCATACGACACCCCGCCCGACCAGGCGCGCATAGGCGCTCAGGCGCTTCTCAGCGTGGAATTGCAGATCACGCTAGACGGCAAACCTGCCAGTCGACGACGGCGCTGTGACCGCTACTGCCGCAGCCTCTCTTACCACTTGACCTCGCTTTATGAGATAATTACTTTAGTCCATTGAAGAATTTTTATTTTTCAATATAAATCAATTAGTTATCGAGGTTGCGGGCGAAATGAGAGAAGAGCATTCAGATTTAGCCCAGATGGTCCGCCTGGCTTTGGCCGAGCAGAGTGAGGATGTGCGCCTGTTCACGGCGCGGCTAGTCCGCAAGTACCGAGGGACGGCGCCCGACTTGGCCGAGCAGCTCGAACTGTTCCTGAAGTCGAAGCCAGTACGCAGTGTCTCTCCCATG
The DNA here is from genome assembly GCF_002418565.1 of Achromobacter sp. UBA5777. Lineage (NCBI taxonomy): Bacteria > Pseudomonadati > Pseudomonadota > Betaproteobacteria > Burkholderiales > Alcaligenaceae > Achromobacter > Achromobacter sp. UBA5777. The sequence continues at coordinate 4,382 of NZ_DIEJ01000147.1, forward strand.
CGCAAGCTGTCGCCTCAGCCGCCAACGGCCCACGCCTTGCCGGTTGACGACGAATCCCGTCTCTCTCTCCTGAAGGTGTTCAAGGACGAACCGACGACAGATGCGCCGCTGCTGTCCGGCGATGTCGAGGATTCACTGGGGCAACTCATCGCCGAGCGCCGGCAGAGCGATCGACTTCAGGCCATGGGGCTGACGCCGACCCGCTCGGCCATCTTTGTGGGGCCGCCCGGGGTCGGCAAGACACTCACGGCCCGCTGGCTGGCCGCGCAATTGAAGGTGCCGCTGTACGTGCTCGACCTGACAGCCGTGATGAGCAGCCTGCTAGGCAAGAGCGGCACCAACCTGCGGGCGGCCATCGATTTCGCCAAACGCGAGCCTTGCGTGCTGCTGCTGGACGAAATCGACGCTATCGCCAAGCGACGCAGCGATGACAGCGACGTAGGCGAACTCAAGCGCCTGGTCACGGTGATCCTGCAAGAAGTCGACGAATGGCCTGCCAGCAGTGTATTGCTGGCGGCCACCAACCACCCGGAACTGATCGATCCCGCGCTGTGGCGACGCTTCGACCTGGTAGTCCAGTTCAAGACGCCCGATGAACAGGCAGTCAAGGAAGCCATCAAGCGATTCCTGGGGCCGGACTACGCCCTTTTTGCCCGTTGGATCGACATCCTGGTGTTTGCATTCGCCGGCCATTCGTTCAGCGACATCGAGCGCGACGTGCAGCGCTTCCGGCGTGCCGTGGCGCTGGGCACGACCACCGACGCTGATCTGGTCGAAGACTTCATGAAGGCGCGTGCTTTGGCGCTCGATAGGCAGGGCCGCATCGACCTGGCAGTGATGCTGGCCAAGCAGACCCGCCTGTCCCAGCACACTGTTTCCGACATCACCGGGGTGAGCCGGGACACGATCCGAAAGTACACCAATGAGACGTCTGCGGTACGAAAGGCCGCACAACGGAGAAAGGCTGACGCATGAGCCAAACCAATTTCCTGATCGGTCGTGGCGAGCTGCTGACCCATGACATCGTCGGTCCGAAGCGCATGCCAGGCAAGGCCGAGGTCTACACGTTCGCGCAGGCGAGGGAGCGAATGGTTCCTCAGTTCCGCAGTGCAAGCAAGGCGCTGGACGAGCTATCTGCTGACGCTTGCCCGGGCGACTTCGCGGTAGCCCGGCTGATGATGAATCCCAGCTTCATTGCGCGCTCGTATTTTCCGACAGGACTACTGCGTAGTACGGGACTGGAGTCCATCGGGAGCCGTACCGTCAAGGTCAAGCCGCAGGCCTGGACCCGCAAGGGGCAGCCGCATGAAACCACAACGACCGAACTGTTTGTCGCCGGCAAGCGCCAGGCTTTCCGCAACCTCTCCCGATGGACGCAAACCATTGAGGCGGAATCCGACGAGGGCGAAGATCTTGCCCACATCGAACAGTTTGCCGCCTTTGCGCCAGCAGAGCGAATCGTGGGCCTCGGCGGCCCGAAGGATCGCTTTTTCGAAGTAGGCCTACATCTGCTACCGGATGAAGACCCGGGCCTAATCCAGAAGGCTTTCGTGAAGTTCGCGCAGCAGGAAGGCGTGAAGGTCCACAGTGAAGTCGATTTCATCGCCGGCAATCTGTGGTTCGTGCCGGTCGAGGGCAAGCCGCGCGACATTGAGCGGTTGGCCAGCTTCGCCTTCGTGCGGGTGATCCGTCCCGTGCCAAAGCTGCGTGGTATCCGTCCCTTGCAACGCAGTGGTGGGCCCTCAGTGGGATGCAGCCTCCCCACCGAACAGGCCCTTTCATCCGAACCTCGTGTCGCCATCCTGGACGGTGGCCTGCCTAAGCACCATCCGATCGGCCCCTGGCTGCGCTCGTACCGCAAGCTCGACGAAGACGCCGACGATGATCCGGACGGCCCGGAGCATGGCTTGGGCGTGACCTCCGCCGTGCTGTTCGGTCCGATCCAGCCCAACGGTACGGTCGGCAGGCCGTTCGCCCCGGTGGACCATCTGCGCGTGCTGGACCAGGAGGCGGGCGGCGAAGATCCATTGGAGTTGTATCGCACACTCGGTCTCATCGAGCAGGTTCTGCTGTCGAGGTCCTACGAGTTCATCAACCTGAGCCTGGGCCCAGATCTCGAAGTGGAGGACCGGGAAGTCCACGCTTGGACGTCCGTTATCGACGAGTTGCTCAGCGACGGCGATACGCTCATGACGGTGGCCGTTGGCAATAACGGAGACCGGGACCGCGAGCTCGGCTACAACCGCGTGCAGGTTCCATCGGATTGCGTGAATGCGCTCGCGGTCGGCGCGGCCGACGACACCGATGCTGGCTGGGCACGCGCGCCCTACAGCGCGATCGGGCCGGGCCGCAGCCCTGGGGTTATCAAGCCAGACCTGATGGCGTTCGGTGGCAACCCAGCAGCCAAATACTTTCATGTGTTGGCGCCGAACGTGAAGCCGGTGCTGACGCCGCAGTTGGGTACCAGCTTCGCGGCTCCGTACCTGCTGCGTAGCGCGGTCGGCGTACGCGCGATCCTGGGCGGAGATCTGACGCCACTCGCCATCAAGGCCCTTCTGGTTCACGCGGCCGATCCTGGCGAGCATGATCCGGTCGAAGTGGGTTGGGGCAAGATTCCTGAGGACACCCTCGACATTATCACCTGCCCGGATGGTGTGGCCCGCGTGGTCTACCAGGGCGAGCTCAAGCCCAGTAAGTACTTGCGTGCCAGCCTGCCGCTGCCCAAGGAAGGACTGCTCGGCAATGTGCGTCTGAAGGCGACGTTCTGCTATGCCTCACCCACCGATCCGCAGGATGCCGCGGCCTACACCAAGGCCGGCCTCGAAGTCGTCTTCCGGCCCAACGACGAGAAGATCAAGGATGGCAAGAGCAACGCGGATACCAAGGGCTTCTTCGACTTGAAGAAGTTCGCCACCGAGCAGGAGCGGCGTTCGGATCAGGGCAAATGGGAAACTGTGCTGCACGGAGCCAAGACCTTCCGCGGCTCCAGCCTCAAGAACCCCGTTTTCGACATTCACTACAACGCCCGCGACGGCGGCGGCCGGGCCACCACTGGTGCCGAGAAGATCCGCTATGCACTGATCCTCTCGGTCGAGGCCCCGAAGCATGCTGATCTCTACAACGACATCTTGCGTGCCTATGCCAAAACCCTCGTGCCGATCCAGCCGCAGGTGTCCTTGCCGATTCGTGTTCGGTGACGGTGGAAAAGAGAACGCATGTATAGAGCGGGCTGACGGGCAAGGAGAAGATCGATGCCGAAACCCTTGAGAAGCAAGGATAAAAACGGGGAGCCGTTCGCGCGCCCCCCGGAGATCGACGCCTGTTTGCAGAGGCTGGAGTCGATCGATGCCGCGACACGCCTGCAGGCCTTCACCGTCGCGTCGAGGAAGAGCGACGGCTATGTGCCGTCGGAAGCACTGACATATTTCCTGCGGCGCGCCCATGCGACAGGCGCAAAGGACGAGTTCAAGCAGCTTTTCGGACTGCTCATGAAGCGCGTCGGGCAGTCTCTGTTTGCATCGATCCCGGACTCTCGTATGGCCGGGGCACAAGACATCCGAGAAGAGGTCATGAGCCGATTCGCTGAGCGAATTGCCAAGGACTGCAGCGGCCGCTTCGCTATGCTGGATTTCTTTGAAGTGCGGTTCGACCTAGCATTCGCCCGGTTCCGCAAGACCGTGCTGAGGCAGATTGGTCCGGCCTCGGTCCTTACAGTGCCGTTGTCCACGGATGACAATGAGGGTCAGGACATTTCACCGGAAGTCGAGGCAGCAGCGGCCGACTTCCTCGGAGGCGACCCTCAAAAAATTGACGACCCGGCTTTCCGGTTGGAGTTGGACGCTGCGATTGACGCATTACCAGACGATCAGAGGCGGGTCGTTGGCTTGCTACGGCAAGGCTTCCAGATCGACTCGAAGGACCCGAACATCATGACTATCGCGAAGATGCTCCAGTGCGATGAGAGAACCGTGCGCAATCGCCGCGACCGTGCCTACAAGACCCTCAGGTCTGTTCTGCAGGAGGACGCATGAGTACGTCAAAGCCTTTCGCTGCAGACGAGGAATCTGTGCTGATGGCGTTCTCCATGGAGCCCAACCATGGCCGGGAAACGCTTGAACGCTACATTAGGGAGTACCCGCAGCATGCGACCGCGCTGATCGACTGTTCGATCGATCTGCTTTATGAGGCGCCAGAAGGCGATGTTCCGGCGACCGAAGTGCCGGACAGCGCGATTGATAAGGCCTGGCAGCGATTCGAGCGGGCTGTCCAGCAGCCCGATGCGGAGGTTGCGAATCCGTTCACCAAGCTCAATACGAGCAGCTTCAAGTCGCTCGCACGCAGCCTGGACGTCAGTAACCTCTTCCTCATGCGGGTGCGCGATCGGGCCATTCGTACAGCCACCATTCCTGCCCGATTCGTCGAGAAGCTTGCGTCAGAACTGGGTGTCACCGTTCAATCTGTGAACGCATACCTGCAGGGGCCACCGGGCATGGTTTCCGGACACGCTTTTCGGTCAAATGTGAAGCCGAGTGTGGGCGAGCAGATCACGTTCGACCAAGCTGTCGCGACTTCACAACTCACGCCGGAGCAGCAGGCGACGCTAAAGGCACTGTCGGACTGAACGATGGACGCCACCGAGGCCGCTCGACTGGAAGCAGAACGCCTGCACCGTGCGAACGTCGCGGCCGGCGGAGATCCGACCCGGCCTTTAGTGTTTGCGCTTCAGGAGGCCTCAAATCGCGGCTTGGATGTGTACGCGCTGCGAGAAGGAGACCCACAGCTTAAGGGAGGCAAAGCCACGTTCGACTGTCAGGCTGGAGGCATCCTCTACGAGGATCGTGGATCAGACTTCGAGCGCGCGTTTTTGATTGCACACGAACTCGGCCATGTCGTGCTGGAAGGTGGCACGCTCGATGTGGTGACGGTGGATGTCGAGCCCGACCGATCGCTGGAAGACGCACCGGTGGGCGTCGATCGTGTCCTTGACTACGGGGCGCGTGAGCGACGTGAAGTGAAGATGGACCTCTTCGCGCGCGAGTTCCTGCTGCCGCGTCCTGTGTTGCGCGAGTTGCATGTCAACGAAGGACTGACATCCGACGCGATCGCGATGCGCTTCGGCGCGCCGCTCGCTGTGGTGCAGCAACAGTTGCTTGATGCACTGCTGCTGCCAGCGGCCGAAGAGCCGAACCCCGTAGGCGCCGGCGCCGTGGCAGCTCCGCTCACCCCAGACCCCACGCAGGCTCAGGCGGCAGCACATCGTGGCTTGGCGTTTCAGCTGCAGGCAGGGCCGGGTACGGGCAAGACGCGGACGCTTGTTCGTCGCATCGAAGGGTTGCTTGCGGACGGCGTCGATCCCACCACGATCCTGGTACTCACCTTCTCCAACAAGGCGGCCAATGAACTGTGCGAGAGGATTGCCGCGAGCAATCCTCTCGCGGCGGCGGCGATGTGGATCGGCACATTCCACGCATTCGGGCTGGACATCGTTCGCCGCTTTCACGACCGACTGGCGCTGCCGCCGGACCCACGATTGATCGACCGGACGGAGGCCATTGAACTCCTGGAGGACGAGTTTCCGCGGCTCGACCTGAAGCACTATCGCAACCTCTGGGACCCGGCCCTGGATTTAAGCGACATGCTGAGCGCGATCTCGCGCGCCAAGGATGAGGTTGTCGATGCAGCAGGCTATCGCGCCCTCGCGCAGTCGATGGCGGATCGAGCAGGGACCGACCAGGACGCGAAGGTTCGTGCGCAGAAGTGCCTGGAGGTCGCCACGCTCTTCGAGGCGTACGAACGGCTGCTGACCGCGCGCCAGCTGCTGGACTTCGGTGACCTGGTCGCGCTGCCGGTTCGTCTTGTCGAGGGCAGCGCCGAGGTAAGGGATGCCCTGCGTGCTCGCCATGAGCATGTACTGGTAGATGAATACCAAGATGTCAACCGCGCCTCGGTCCGGCTCCTGAAGGCCATCGTCAGCGACGGCCGCAACCTGTGGGTTGTCGGCGATGCACGCCAATCCATCTACCGCTTCCGCGGCGCCTCTGCGACGAACATCGCGCGCTTTGCGATCGACTTCCCCGGCGCGCAGGCCGCACAGCTGGGCGTCAACTATCGCTCCGACGAACGGATCGTCGATGTGTTCACCGAGTTCGCGCGCGGCATGCAAGCATCCGCCGGTGCGTTGCCGCTGAACCTGCAGGCCGACCGCGGCTCCACAGGAGAACGGGTTGAGCTTCGCGTTGCCGGGTCGGCTGACGATGAAATCTCCGCGCTTGCCGCGTCGATCACGGCCCTGCACGAGCAGGGCATTGCCTATGGTGGCCAGGCGGTGCTGTGCGCGTCCAATGCGCGCCTGAACGCCATTGCAGAAGGTCTTGAGGCCCGGGGCATTCCCGCGCTGCACTTGGGCAGCTTGTTCGAGAGGCCGGAAATCAAGGATCTGCTGGCCTTGCTCTCGCTGGCGACCGACCCGCGGGCGGCCGCGATGGTGCGCGTGGCAACCATGGCTCGGCACCAAATGCCCTTGAAGGATGTCATGCGGGTCATTGAGCGGCTGCGGACGACGAATCCAGCTTCGCTGGATTGGTTGGCAATACATGCCGGAGTGGATGGCCTGACAGACTGCAGTCGAGAAGCGCTATCTCGCCTGTCCGCGCTCTTTGCAGGTGTGAACGCATCGACTGACCCCTGGCTCTTACTTGCTGGATGGACGATTGATGGTCTCGGACTCGCGAAGACGCTTTATTTGGCTGGTGATCCGCAGAGTCGCATGCAAAGTCTGGCTGTCTGGCAGTTCTTGAACTTCTGTCGCCGGCAGCCAAGAGGCCAAGGCATGCCAGTGGTTCGCCTGCTTGATCGCGTCAGGCGGTTAGTTCTGCTCGCTGAGGATCGTGGATTGAGCCAGTTGCCCCGCAGTGCCGAGAACATCGAAGCAGTGCGCTTGATGACCATCCACGGAAGCAAGGGGCTGGAGTTCGATGTCGTTCATTTACCTGGCATGGTAACGTCCGGCCTACCGCGCAACAACGTGCCGCCGCGTTGTCTTCCTCCGGACGGTCTGATCCATGGTTCGGAGGGGCTGACCGGCATCGAGGCGGTGAAGGCCGGCCACGACGAGGAAGAAGAGTGCTTGTTCTTCGTAGCGCTTTCGCGAGCGCGCGATAGGCTGCAGCTGTATGCCTACGCCAGGCAGGCAGATGGTCGTACGCGTAGCGCCTCCAAGTTTATCGCCCCGATCGACCGACTCCTTGTTCGTCCGGTACCGGTGCCGTTGCAAGCCGGCTCGACATCGACGGGCACCCCGCTCGCCATCACATGGCAAGGGCGTCCCCAATGGACCGACATCCAGGTCAACCTCTTCGAGCGGTGCCCGCGCCGCTTCTTGTACACGCACGTGCTGAGGCTTGGAGGTCGACGAACTGAAACCGCATTCATGAAGATGCACAACGTCGTGAGCGACGTGTTCGATTGGTTGAAACGGGAGCACGAGACGACAAGTCCCACGGTCGACGAGCTGGCTGCACGCTTCGAGGAGGCCTGGTGCTCCAAGGGTGCGACAGAGCATGGATATGCGGAGGACTACCGCCGCATCGGCAAGCGGCTCGTCGATTTCCTCATCGAGAGCCGGAATCGTGACGTGGCCGCGCCGGCGCCACCGATCTCGCTGGGTTGGGCCGAGGGCGAGATCCTCGTAACCCCGGATAGTGTAGCTCACGGAGCCGGTGGCCGGGTCACGGTGCGGCGCGTCATGACGGGCAAGCAGCGCTCGAACGCCTTCGATGATATTGAGTACACAATTCTCCAACTCGCCGCCGTCCAGGCTTATGGACCACATGCGCAGGTCGAGGTGACCTACCTTACCAGCGAAACCATCCAGCCGATGGAAATCACGTCGCGCAAGCTGGAATCCAGGCGCGAGAAGCTGCAGGCCTTCCTTCAGGCAATGCAGGCCGGGCAGTTCCCCTCTAAGCCCGAGGCTCGTAGCTGTCCGCGCTGCCCGCACTTCTTCCTCTGCGGCGAGTTGCCCGGAGGGGGGTGGGTACAAGAAAAACTCTGATCGACCTTTCCGGTCTGCCGCTGGGCTGCGATTGACCAAGTAAGGGGCTAGAAAACCTGCAATCCCGCAGATGACGGCTCCCTATGAGGCAATCAAATGCAAACCCAGACCACCAGCGGTGATGACCGCTTCGATGTCGAAGATGTTGCTGCGGCGATCCGCGAAGGCCGCAGCCTGCGGCCAGCAGCGCTCTACCGGATCGTCGTCTTGGACGACCAGCTCCACGAACGTCACGTCGATCTCTCCGATCCGGTGCCGACCGGGCGCCAGATCCTTCAGGCCGCCGGATCGCGCCCGGCCGATGAGTACAGCGTTTATGCGATTTTGACCTCTGGCGAGTTCGAGGACCTGCGTCTGGACGAAACCTACGATCTGCGCGGCCGCGGTGCGGAACGTTTCGTCATCTTCCAGACTGATCGCGCGTTCAAGTTCACGATCGATGACCGGCAACTGGAGTGGGGCAAGCCCAGCATCAGCGGCCGCGTGCTCAAGGCGCTGGCCGGTGTCCCACCAGAGACCTACGACGTCTATCTCGAAGTGCGTGGCGGGGGCCAGGACATTCTGATCCGCGACGGCGACCTGATCGATCTGGGTAAGCCGGGCATCGAGCGCTTCATCACGCTAATCCGTGACACCACTGAGGGGCTGCTCACGCTGCCCGAAGCGGACCAGCGCTATCTGAGCAGCCATGGCGTGGCTTTCGAGATGGTGAGCGACGGCGCGCACACGGGCGTCATCTTCAAGCAGTTGCCGCTGCCCTCCGGAAAGCTCAACCACGCCACGGCCGATGTGCTCGTTCTCCTGCCGCCGGGCTATCCCGATGTTGCGCCGGACATGTTCTATTGCGACCCGTGGCTGACGCTGCAAAGCGTTGGGCGCTACCCGACCTGCGCTGACCAGGCCCACGCGTTCCAGGGCCGCAGCTGGCAGCGCTGGTCGCGCCACAACACAGCGTGGCGCCCGGGCATCGACGGCCTGCACACTATGCTCAAGCGCATCGAGCACGCCCTGGCGGAGGCGAAGTGATGTCGCCGGCCGCTCTGGACATCGTCCTGCTGGAGCCGCACGAGGCGGCCCTGCGCTTGCTGCTGCAAAGGGAAAACGGTGCCGAGGCGTCCGCCTACGTGCTGTTCGGCAAGGCTGACATCTCGGCAGACCCCTGGTCGGGAGTGCCTCGCACCAGATTGATCTCGCACGAAGTCATCCCCGTCGCGGCCGATGAAATGGTCTCCGCATCGCCTGTCCATGTCACATGGTCCACCCGAGGCTTCATGCGCATTCTCGGCATCGCGAAAGAACGGGGCTTGGTTGCGGGCCTGGTACACACGCATCCGAACGCGGCAGCGTTCTTCTCCGACCAGGATGACCGAAACGAGTCGGAGCTGGCCCGGACGACGTTCAACAAGGGCGTTTCCGGCCTAGCCAGCATGGTGTTCGGCCGCGATGACGCCATCGCGGGCAGGCTCTGGACTGCCCCCGGCAAGACGGTCATGGCATCCTCGATCTCGCTGGTAGGAAGCCAGATCAAGATCGCGCGCAAGGTGGCTGCGGCTGACGAAGATCAATTCCTGGCGCGGCAGGCCGCGCTCTTCGGCCAAGGGTTCAATCCAGTCGTGCGCGGGCTGCGGGTGGGTGTCGTAGGGGGCGGCGGCACGGGCAGTGCTGTCGCGATGCTATTGGCGCGGCTGGGCGTCGGCTTTCTGGGGCTGATGGACAAAGACACCATTGATGTCACCAATCTCAACCGCGTGCATGGCTCGCGCACCGCAGATGTGGACGCCGGCTTGGCCAAGGTGGACATCCTCGCGCGCGAGATTCGCGCCGCGGGTCTCGGCACCCAGGTCGTCACCAAAGACGAGTGGGTCGGCCATCCTGATCTGCGCGATCTGCTGCGCTCCTGCGACGTGCTTTTCGGCTGTACCGACGACCATCAGGGGCGGCTGACGCTTAACCGCTTGGCGCACTACTACGGCATCCCGCTGATCGATGTGGGCCTGCGCATGCGCGCGGCACGCAGCGGCGCGGACTTCGACATGACGGGGCGCGTGTCGACGATTGGGCCCGGCAAACCTTGTCTCATGTGTCTGGGAGTAGCCGATCCGCGCCGCGCTGCGGCCGAAGGACTCCGGCGCAGCGACCCGGCCGAGTTCGAGCGGCGTAAGGCGGAAGCCTATGTGGACGGCGGCGGCGACCCGGCGCCTGCGGTGGTCACGTTCACCACGGCCATCGCCTGCGCGGCCGTCGATGAGCTCATTCAGGGACTGACCGGTTTTCGCGGTCCTGCGGGCATGTCGCACAACAGGATTCGCCGCTTTGACCGCGTAGTGGATCGCACCATGACCTGCCGACCCTTGGCGTCTTGCCCGGTTTGTGCCAGCCAGGCGAGCTGGGGACGCGGCGATGTCAACCCATTTCTTGGGGTGATCGGATGACCATGAAGCGACTTATCGCGCGAGCGCTGCGCCGGCTCGGGTGGCTGCAGTACAACCTGCTCGTTTACCCGGTTGCGCAGCATCCGGGCAATAATGCCGTGCCGCCGGGAGAGCTGTGGCTGGTCATCGACACCGGCGTCAAGAAGTGGGCTTGCATGAGCTGCCCCGGCGGTTGTGGCGTGCAGATATCACTTTCCCTTAACCCGGATCGACGACCCCGGTGGTCTGTCGAAACAGACTTCTGGGGGCGACCAACCATGTCGCCCTCCATCCACCAGCATCGGGCATGTTCCTGTCACTTCTGGGTAAAGAAGGGTTTGATCGAGTGGTGCCGGTAGAGACCCACCCGGCACCATGTCCGGCCGATACGCAATCGACGCTGTCGTCGGCAAAGGTGCAGCCTTTGCCAAGCTCCGGGAGAAATCCACCATCCGCTGGTCGACTGCTGTTTAATATCAGATTCCGAATATTCGTCCTTGCGGTTCAGTGACTCCAACTCATACGAGCTCTTGATTGCATCGTCAGGCTTTGGCGGTGCGCTCATAGAAGTGGCTGCCGATCTGCCATTCGAGCTGGCGCACCGCGCGGCGCCTCGGCCTCGTAAAACCGACGGGTATGGTCATCCTTGACCGCCAGCAGCCGGACATAGGCCGACCACAGCAACCTGAAGACCAGGGCCAGTTCGGAGAGGTCAAATTTCCGAGACAGCGTCTTGGAAATTGCCTCAAGGGGGTAAGCGGCAAAGAAGCGCCGCATGTTTTCCAGGTTGTCCGGGCTGAACCCGCGCCCAAAGCGCGCCGTCAGACCGGCGGACAACCGCGCCATCAACTGCTCGCCGTAACCAGCCCGCCGCCTGCCTTTCTGCTCGGCTTCCACGATCCGGCGGCCAATCTCCCAATAGCTGGTCGTCATCAGCGCATTGACACTGCCCGCCGCTGCTTGGCGCGCGGCATCCAGCAGTTCCACGATGCCGCCCTGGATGCCAGCATATCCAGCCCCGGTAAGGCGGCGGATTCCCCACTGCTGCGGGCGTCTTCCTTGTCATGCTGTCACCTCCATAGAACGGGACGCCCCGGTAATCGCCAGCCGCCGATTCGCCACCAGCTCGGCGGCATCTCGCACCGGCTTGTCCTCGGTATGTACGTAGTGCATAAACATCGCAACGGTCTTGTGACCTGTGAGCTTCATGCCCACTTTGGTTGGCACGCCTGAGTTGGCAATGTCGGTCGTCGCTCGATGGCGGATGCCGTGCGTGCCGACGTGCGGCACGCCCGCGGCCTTGAGCACGCGCTTCCAGCCGCCATAGTGTTCGCCATGCGTCAGATGCCGGGCCGGGTCGTTGGGCGACGGCAGGACGTAGGGGGAGCCCTCCCGGCGCGGCGCCGTCGAAAGCAGCCGATAGGCTTCCTCGCTCATGGGTTTGGAAATGCCGCCGGTCTTGCTGTCGGGCCAGACGACGCGGCGCTTTTCCAGATCAACCCAGCCCCATTCGAGCGGGCAGATTTCGGAGCGGCGGGCGGCAAACTCGAATTGCAGGCGGATCGCCAGCGGGATGACGTAGTTCTCCAGTCCCTCGGCTTCCAAGTGCTCTAGGTGACGGAAGATCCGCACCAGTTCATCGTCCACGATGAGCCGGGTTTCCTTGCCGGGCGGAAACATCGGGACGTGGCGGCACGGGTTTGTGCCGTCCGGGCGCAACCCCCACACTTCGGCCAGGTTGAACATCTTGCGCAACACGCCGAAGGTGCGGTTCGCCTCGGCCGGCTTGTGGGCCAGCTTCTTCATCAGCGCGGCCACGTCCGGGCGCTTCACGTCCTGCACCTTCATCCGGCCCATGATCGGGATGATGCAGCGGTCGATGACGCCCTGATAGCCGCGCTGCGTGCTGGGCTTGTTGCGCTGCTTGGAGTAGTCCTCCATGAAGGTGTGGCAATACTCCTTCATGGTCTGTGCCTTGCGGGCGGCGGCCTTAGCCGCGCTGGGGTCGCCGCCCCGGCGCACCTCGGCCAGCCACTCCTGCGCCATGACACGGGCCTGCTCGACGGTCAGTTCGCCGTACTGGCCCAGGGCCGGCTTGCGGCGCTCGCCGGCGTTCGTCCGGTACTGGAGCATGAACACCTTGCGGCCGGCCGGGGTGATCTTGCACAGGAAGCCGGGCACCACGGTGTCCCGCAGTTCGATGGCCTGCGCCTGGGGCTTGGCGGCATCGACAGCGGATTTGGTGAGTTTGANNATGACTCCTCGGAAACCTCGGTTTCCAAGAGCCACATGGGAGCCACGCGACCGGAAGCCGGGTCAAGTTTCGGAAAGCACCGGCATATGATGGACGCGCCTAAGTCCTTGATAAACCTGCTGTAGCGGGCCTGGGCGCAGTCCAGCGAAGTGCCGGGCTGGAGTCATCGTCAAACAAAAAAACGCCCCGCGGATGCGGGGCGTTCTTCTCACAACTCACGCGGGGCGATCAGCCCTGGTAGTCGCGCACGTCGCTACCGGTGTAGACCTGGCGCGGACGGCCGATCTT
>NZ_DIEJ01000148.1:0-3645 GCF_002418565.1 Achromobacter sp. UBA5777
AGCGCCCCGGCCAAGGTGCGCGCCAGCAACAGGCCGATCACGACCCCGCCCTGCGCCGCGCCCACGACGCGTCCGCGCTCAGCCGGCGCCGCCAGCGCCGCGGACAGCGCAAGCAGGCCCTGCGTCATCGCCGTACCAAGCAATCCCAACGCCACCATGCCGGCCAGCAGCCACGGCGCGTTCGCGGACGCCGCCACCGCGGCCAAGGCCAGCACCAGAAGTCCCAACTGCCCCAGCATCAGCCGCCGCCGATCCAGCAGGTCGCCCAGCGGCACCACGAAGAACAGCGCCAGCGCGCAGCCCAGTTGGGTAGCGGTGACGACGATGCCCACAGCCGCCTGGTCCAGGTGGAATTCGCGGCCAATGGCGTCGAGCAACGGCTGCGCGTAATACACGTTGGCGACGCTGAGCGCGCATGCCGCTGCCAGCAGGAAGACCAGCGTGGGCGGCATCGAGGGAGTCGCGTGGCCATCGGGCGGGTCGGATCGGACGGTCGGATTCATGGTCAATTTGGTTTTATTACGAAACCAGAATGCTAGTTCACAAGGTTTTATAATGCAACCACCTTCACCCTGAAAAACCGCAAGGAACCTGCATGGTCAAACGCACCAGCTTTGAAGGCGCCGCCTGCCCGGTCGCGCGCTCGCTCGACGCCATCGGCGACTGGTGGTCGCTGNNTGGCAAAGAACATTCTGAGCGACCGGCTGCGCACGCTGGTCGCGCACGGCATTCTTGCCGTCGCGCCGGCGTCCGACGGCAGCGCCTACCAGGAATACGTGCTCACGGAGAAAGGCAAGGCGCTGTTTCCGGTGATCGTCGGACTGCGCCAGTGGGGCGAGGACCACTACTACGGCCCCGATGAGGCACATTCCACCCTGATCGACCGCCAGCGCGGGCAGCCGGTGCAACGGATGGAGATCCGCGCGCAGGACGGCCGGCTGCTACATCCGGACGACACTGTCGTGCGCAAGGTGGCGGACGCCTGAGGCTAGGCGGCGGCCGGCCACCGCCCGGTCGCCAGCGCCGTGGGCGACCACGCATCGAAGCGCCAGCGCAGGGCCAACGCACCCGGCCGGCGGACCACGCGGCGCACGTGCACGCGCCACAGGCGTTCGGCTCCCTGGAAGGTGGCGATTTCAGGGCTGTCCAGAATCACCTCGGCGCGTCCCGTCAGTTGCAGCAGGTCGCCGCGTTCAAAGTCGATGAACAGCAGACCGGCAACGGGATTCGCGGCCAGGTTGCCCAGGGTGTTGAAAAAGCGGTTGCCGGAAAAGTCCGGAATGGTCAGCACGTCGCCGTCCACCCGCACAAAGCCTGGCTTGCCGCCCCGGTGCGACACGTCGACGGCGTGGCCGGCATAACTGGCGACAAAGAAGGTATCGGACGCCGAGATCAGCGCGCGCGCCGCGTCATCCAGTCCGGCGCGCTCCGGCAATGCGGCGGCAAAGCGCATCGACGGCGAACGCGAGAAGAAGAAGTCGCGCGACTGGATGTACTGCGGACAATTGCCGAATGATTGCGCCACCGCCACGTCGAAGCGCTTGCCATCCCAGGCGGCGATGCGGCCGTTCATGCGGTTGCGCCGGCGCGTGTGCAGCTCGATGCCCAGCAAGCCGACGGGCTGGCCCAATCCCAACCCGGCGCGCAGCGGGTCGTCCTCGTCAGGCATGGCCGCGATGCGCAGCGTATGCGGGTCCGGCGACACGGCAAAGCCCGGCTGCCCTTCCAGAATGCCGGCCCACGGATCGCCCTGCGGATCCACTGCCCCGGCCACCACGAACGGCAGCTGCGCGAAGAATTCGCGATGCTGATCCGGCATGTAGTCGCGGATGACCTTGCGGCCCACCATGTCCATGCGCGCGGCCACGCCGGCGTGCTCCTGCAGGTGCAGTTCGCCAGCATGCCAGGGAGACGGTGCGGTGTTTTCTGGAAGGTTCATGACAGTGTCCTTGCGGCTTGCGCCGGCGTTCAGGCGGCCAGCAGGCCCACGGGCGACGACGCCATGGGAACGAAGCGCGGCAGATTTTCGATGCGCGTGAGCCACGCACGGATGCGCGGGTAATCGGCCAGCGACACGTTGCCCTCGGGCGCATGCGCCACGTAGGCATAGCAGGCGACGTCGGCGATGGTCGGCGCGCTGCTGGCCAGGAAGTCGCGGTGCGCGAGTTCTCCCTCCATCACCCCGAGCAGCGCATGGGCCCGCGCCAGCGTGGCGTCCACATCGAGCGGCGCGCCGAACAGCGTCACCAGCCGCGCCGACGCGGGCCCGCCGGCCAGCGGCCCCGATGCCACCGACAGCCAGCGCTGCACGGCGGCCGCGCCAACCGGATCGTCCGGCAGCCAGGCGTGGCCGCCGTATTGCTTGGCCAGGTACACCAGAATGGCGGTCGAGTCGGCCACCACGACGCCGTTGTCGTCGATGACGGGCACCTGGCCGAAGGCATTGAGCGCCAGGAAATCAGGCCGCTTTTGTTCGCGCTGGCGCAGGTCGACGTCGATGCGTTCGTGCGCGACATCCAGCAGTGACAGCATCAGCGCGACCCGATGCGCGTGGCCGGACAGCGGGAAACTGTAGAACTTCAGCGGAGCGGCAGCCTGCGCCGGGGCGGGGTTGGTTTGCATCGGGGATCTCCCTGGTGGATTCGAGACTCCATGTTGGGACCCGCGACGCAAATCCGGAACGGCCGGCGCCGGCAAGACACTCTTGCGGTAAATGAAATAAACCGGTCAGGCGGGCAGCGCCGCCAGGTCCGCGCGTAACGCATCCACGCAGAAATCCACAAAGCTGCGCACCTTAGCCGAGCTTTTGCGCCCTTCCGGATACACCAGATGCACGGGCACGGGCGGCATCTCGAAGCCGCGCAGCACCACCTGCAAGGCGCCGCTGGTCAGGTGCGGCGCCACCTGATAGGACATCACCTGCGTCAGGCCCCAGCCTTCGCGCGCGGCCGCCACCGCCGCCTGGAACGACGTCACGGTCAACTGCGATTGCAGGTTCAGGCGCACAGTCTGGCCGGCCTGCGCAAAACGCCACTGCGGCGCGCGTCCTTCCATGGCAGCCGTGATGGTGCAGAAGCGATGCAGCGACTCGGGGTCGGCCGGCTCGCCATGGTCGCGCAGGAAGCCGGGCGCGGCGCACACCACGCGGCGCACGTGTCCCACGGGCACCGCCGTCAACGAGGAATCGGGCAGCGCGCCGATCCGCACGGCGACATCGATGTCCTCGTCCATCAGATTCACGACGCGATCCACCAGCAGCGCCCGCACCGACACCTGGCGATGCGCGCGCAAATATCCCAGCACCGCCGGCATCACATGCAGCTCGCCAAACAGCGCGGGCGCGGTGATCGCCAGCGCGCC
Organism: Achromobacter sp. UBA5777; assembly: GCF_002418565.1. Lineage (NCBI taxonomy): Bacteria > Pseudomonadati > Pseudomonadota > Betaproteobacteria > Burkholderiales > Alcaligenaceae > Achromobacter > Achromobacter sp. UBA5777. Next base: position 3,361 of record NZ_DIEJ01000148.1, read on the forward strand.
GCGCGGCACCGCCATTGCACCGGCGGCAGCGTCGTCGGCGCGTTCGACGTCTTCCAGGATGCGGCGGCAATCGGCGGCATAGCGCTGGCCGGCTTCGGTCAGGCGCAGACTGCGCGTGGTGCGCACCAGCAGCAAGGCGCCCAGACGACGTTCCAGCGCGGCCACGCTGCGCGTGACGGTGGGCGCGGACATTTCCAGGCGCCGGGCCCCACCGGAAAAACTGCCCGCGTCCGCCACGGCCAGGAATACGGTCATTTCATGAAATTGGTTCACAGCGAGGCCCGC
>NZ_DIEJ01000148.1:3674-5125 GCF_002418565.1 Achromobacter sp. UBA5777
ATTTCGTCCAGCGCCGCGCAGACCGGATCGGGCTGCGCCTGCGCGCGGTACAGCGACAACGCGATGACCGGCAAGTCGGGCAGCCCGTGTTCGCCCGGCTTCATCACGCGAACGGTGGACGGCAGGCCAAGGGGCGTGCGCACGGCCACTCCCAGACCCGCNNGCGCACGGCCCCCCCCAGCCCCGCCGAGACTGCCGCCCACAGGCCCGAAAGACTTGGGCTGGTGAAGGCGGCCAGCCAGGCAATGCCGGCGCGGTCCAGCGCGTCGGTGGCGCAGCCGCGGAACAGGCATGGTGACTCGAAGGCCGCCAGCGGCAGCGCGCCGTCCGCATCCGGCACCGGCGCGGGGTGCGCGGGCCCGATCCAGCACATCGGCAGCTCGGCCAGCCGCTGTCCCTGCGGCTGGCGGGCGTCGTGGTCCCAGGCCAGCGCCAAATCAAGCTGGCCCAGCGCGACGCGTTCCAGAAGGTCCGTGTTGCGGGCCACGCGCGCCTCGATCCGGACCTTGGGATGGGCGCGCGCAAAGCGGCCGAGCACGCGCGGCAGCAGCATCTCGGCAAAATCCTCTTGCAGCCCCAGGCGCACGCGGCCGTGCAATTGCGTGCCGCGCACGGCGCGAGCGGCCTGATCGTTCAGGTCGAGCAGCCGGCGGGCATAGGCCAGCATGGTCTCGCCGGCATCGGTCAGCGCCAAGCCCCGCCCGTCCTTGCGCAGCAGCGGCACGCCGGCCTGCTCCTCCAGCTTTTTCAGCTGCGCGCTCACGGCCGACGTCGACCGGCCCAGGCGATCGGCCGCGCGCCCGAAGCTGCCCAGGTCGATGCCCGCGACGAAGCTGCGCAGCACCTCCAGGTCGAACGTGACTGGCCTCATTCAATAATCCCGATTTTCAAAAGCATTGGTACAAAACTTCCTGATTTTCAGGAGCATGCTAGGCGTGCACACTGGCGTCGTCAATGTTTCTGCAGATGCCTGCCATGTCCGATCGCCCTACCTTCGTCCGCCCACCGCACCGCTGGAAGGTGCTGACCGTGGGCGTCGCCGCCAACACCGCGTTCTCCGCCGTCGCGGCCGGCCTGCCTACTACCGCTGTCTTCATGCGCGCGGGCTATCGGCTCGATCTCGATCAATTGGCGCTGGCGCTAGGCTTGTTGGGATTGGGGGTGGCGCTCTTTGAGCTGCCTTGGGGATTGCTGACCGATCGGTGGGGCGACCGTCCCGTGCTGCTCGGCGGTTTAGGCTCGACCGCGGCAGCGCTGGCCTGGATGAGCGGCTGGGTGGCGCCGGTTGGCGGCTTCGTGCCCGGCCTCTGGCTGCTGGCCGTCGGGCTGGTGCTCGTCGGGATGCTGGGCGGCAGCGTCAACGGCGCCAGCGGCCGCGCGGTGATGGCGTGGTTCGACGACGGCGAGCGCGGACTGGCAATGAGCATCCGCCAGACGGCCGTGCCGCTGGG
>NZ_DIEJ01000148.1:5371-7802 GCF_002418565.1 Achromobacter sp. UBA5777
GTGCTCACCGCGGTGATGGTGGCCGTTCAACTGGGCGCCATGGCCGCGCGCATCGCGAGCGGACGATGGACCGATCGCCGCGGCAACCGCCGCGCATACCTGCGCGGCTGCGCGCTGTTGAGCTTTGCGCTGTACGCGGCGCTGGCAGGCGCGGCATGGGCGGCGGGCGCCAGTCCCACCGGATGGCAGGTATTCGCCCTGGCCGTGCTGCTGGCGGCCGCCGGCATTTGCGCGTCGGCCTGGCATGGCGTCGCCTACACCGAACTTGCCACGCTGGCGGGCGCCTCGCGCGCGGGCACGGCGCTCGGCATGGCCAACACCTGCGTCTATCTGGTGCTGTTTGCCACGCCGCTGGCTATCGCGCATATCGTCGCCACGAGCTCGTGGCCCGTCGCCTGGCTGATCGCGGGATCCTGCATGCTGGCCGCGCTGCCGCTGCTGCCGCGCGCCGCCGCGCNNTTGACTGGCGGGTGGCGTTCGCGCCCCGGCGCGCACAGCGCCGTGTAGGCCGACCCCGCGACGCGTATCTCCGGCCGATAGGGAACCAGCGTTCCCGCGGCCACGCTGTCCGACACCATGACCGAACTGGCCAGCACCAGGCCTTGGCCCGCAATGGCGGCCTGCAACGCGTAGTGTTCCTCGGTGTAGGCGTGTTCGGCCGCAGGCCGCCGCCAGGCTGGCAGGCCGGCGGCCTCGCACCATGCCTGCCAACCTTCGTCATACAGTTCCGAATCGCGCCAGCGCACCGTCACCAGCGCGGGCGCACGGCGGCCGGCGTGTGCGATCTGCACGGGCGCCCCATACACCCCGAACCACTCGGCCAGCGTGCAGGCCGCGTGCAAGCCGGGATAGCGCCGGCGGCTGTAGCGGATGGCGACATCCACGCTGGCGTCCTGCAACAGGTCCACGGGGTCGGGCGACGTGTCCAGGCGCAACTGGTACTGCGGATACGCCTCGTGAAAGCGCCCCAGCCGCGGCACCAGCCACAAGGCGGCAAAGGAATGCGTCGTGGACACGGTCAGCGCGCCAGACTCGGGCGCGGGCCGCAAGGCGTCCAGCGTCTGCGCCACGTCCAGCAACGCGCCATGCACGCCGGCAAACAGACGCGCCCCCTTGTCGGTCAGCCGCACGCCGCGCGGCACACGCTCGAACAGCGCGCAGCCCACATGCCGCTCCAGTGCCTTGACCTGATGCGACACCGCGGTGGGCGTGACCGATAGCTCGGCTGCGGCCAGCTTGAAACTGCGCAGCCGGGCTGCGGCCTCGAACGTGCGCAGCGCAGTGACGGGAAGCGTGGCAAACATGGCGGGAACCTTGGGATGAATTGCATTCATCTTAGTGAAGGAATGATCAGTTGTCGCCTCAAGCCTGCCGGCGCGACCATGCGGCTTCAGATCGTTGTCTTGGATAGGAGCCAAGCATGAATTCAACTCATCGAGTCAAACGCTTGTTGATCTTGGTCGGCAGTCCGCGCCGCGATGGCAATAGCGCCGCCCTGGCCGCATCCGCCCGCCAGGGCGCGGAAACGGCCGGCACGTTGGCGTCGGTGCATTTCCTGGACGACTACATCCAGGGCCTGCTGCCGGACTTGCGCCACGCCAAGCCGCCCGCCGACCGTTACGCCGAACTGTTCCTTGAACACTTCCTGCCCGCCGATGGCGTGCTGTTCTGCACGCCCATCTACTGGTATGGCATGTCCGCGCAGACCAAGGCGTTCTTCGACCGGTCATTCAGCCATTACGCGGGATCCGGGCCAGAGCCGGAACGCGTCAAGGCCGGCATGGCCGGCAAGCGGCTGGGACTGGCCGTGGCCTCGGAAGAAACCTATCCCGGCGCGGCGCTGGGCATCGTGCACCAGGTGCAGGAATATGCGCGGTATACGCATTCGGATTTCGTGGGCTACGTGCATGGCGCCGGTAACCGGCGCGGCGAGGTGGCGCTCGATCCCCGGCGGCCGCTTGCCGCGGCACAGGCGCTGGGCGCGGAATTCTTCACGCGTAAATACTCGGACTACCGGCTTGAGACGCCCCGCAGTCACAACGTCTGGGAACCGCCCGCGCCCGCCTTGAGCAGCACGCCCGGCGGGCTGCCGTAGACCTGCTTGAACACCCGCGTCAGGTGCGCCTGGTCGGCAAACCCGACAGCCTGTGCCGCATCGGCCAACGGCAGGCCGCCGCGCAGCAGCACCCGTGCGCGCGCCCCCCGCCAATTGCGAAGCCACGCCTGAGGCGGCAATCCGTAGCGCCGGGCGAACTGCTTGACGAGCGTCGTGCGATGGCGGTTTTGCGCTTGCGCCAAGGCGTCCAGGTCGGGTGCGCAGGCGGGATCCGCCGCCATGCGCTCGCGCAACAAGGCGCAAACGTCGGCGAGGCCGGCGGTCGGCGCAGCACCGCCCTCCGCCGCCGCTCCATGCGCGGCCAGCGTCCCGAAC
>NZ_DIEJ01000145.1:0-2640 GCF_002418565.1 Achromobacter sp. UBA5777
GGCGTCGGCGCCCACGCCCGGCCGCGCCGCGCTGCCGGTGGCCGTCGGTGGCCAACCGCTGCCTTCGCTGGCCCCGATGCTCGAACGCGTCACGCCGGCCGTCGTCAATATTTCAGCATCTACCGACGCTGCGGCATCGAGCGGCGGCCGCGCGTCCACGCCTGGCAGCCTGCGGCAGAACGTGGGCTCGGGCGTCATCGTCGACGCGACCCAAGGCAACATCCTGACCAACCATCACGTGGTGCGCGGGGCGTCCGCCATCCGCGTGTCCCTGCAGGATGGGCGCAGCTTCAACGCCACGGTGGTTGGCAGCGATCCGGACACGGATCTGGCCGTGCTGCGCATCGCCGCGCAGAACCTGCAGGCGCTGACCCTGTCCGACTCCAGCGACTTGCGCGTGGGCGATTTTGTGGTGGCGATCGGTGATCCCTACGGCCTCGGACAGTCGGCGTCGTCCGGCATCGTGTCCGCGCTGGACCGGTCCAGCCTGCGCGCCGCGGGCTACCAGAACTTCATTCAGACCGACGCGTCCATCAACCCCGGCAACTCGGGCGGCGCACTGGTCAACCTGAACGGCGACCTGGTCGGCATCAACACCATGATCTACACCCCGTCTGGGGGCAACGTGGGCATCGGCTTTGCCATCCCGTCGAATCTGGCGGGCGAAGTCATGCAGCAACTGTTGCAGCACGGGCAGGTGCAGCGCGGCGGACTTGGTCTGGACACTCTGAACATCACACCGCGCAATACCCGCCAGCTTGGACTGGCGCCGGGATCGACCGGCGTCGTCGTGGCGCGCGTCGCCGATGGCTCGCCGGCGCAAAAGGCAGGTGTCCAGGCCCGCGATCAGATCCTGTCCATCGACGGCAAGACGATCGGCTCCAGTGCTCAACTGCGCAACGCGGAAGGCCTGTTGCCGGTGGGCCGCCAGGTGCGCCTGGGATTGTCCCGCGCCGGCGCAAGGACCGAGGTCCTGCTGCGCATCGAGCCCGAACAGAACGAGCGCCTGCATGCCGGTTCACTGGACGCCCGGATGATGGGCGTGGAGTTTTCCGAGGTGGGACGCGCGCAACGCGTGCAAGGCAACGACGGCGCCGCGGTCAGCGCCACGTTTCCCGATCGCGGCCCCGTGGCCGCGCGGCTGCAGCGCGGGGATATCGTCATCGGCGTGAATCAGCGCCCCGTCAGCACGCTTGCCGACCTGCGCAACCTGCTGACCGGCGCGGGCGCGCAGCCGCTGGTGCTGACGCTGCTGCGCGGACGGACCGCCTATACGCTGCAGGTGAACTGAGCGAGGCACTGTCCGGGAATCGTGGCAGAATGGCCCGACCCGGCGCGCGGCGCCGGTTCCCAGGCAAGCCGTCACGACAAACCATGCATCGCGGGCGCGCCCGGCCCGCCAGAAGGAGCTCGGATGAACCGCATTCCGCCTCACTCTCGCCCGAAGCCGCCCCGCCTGCTGCTGGCGGCTGGCTTCGCAATCGTCGCTGCCGGCGCGGCCGCACAGGACAAGGCGCCGCAGATCATGCAGGTGCCGGCCGACAACCGCATCGTCTGGCAGGCGCCGGCACAAGGCGACATCACGTATGAATGCCGGCTGACACAAACCGACGGCGCGCGCTACGCGTGGGTCATCGCAGGCGCGGCTGCGACGCTTGGCGCAGGCCAATCCGGCCAGACCGGCACCTACAAAAGTCCGCCTGAAACCTGGCGGGCGGCCGACGGGTCGACGCTGACCGGCATGGAAACCGTGCGCGCCAATGCCGGACCGGATCGCCTGTACGATCAACTCGTCCTGGCCAATCCGTCGTCGGGCGTGGGTCTGTTGACCGGCGTGACTTACATCCAGCGCTTCGTGCGCGAAGGTGGCGGCGTGCCGCAGGCGCCTTGCACTGCGGCCAACAAGGGCCAGCGGGAGCAGGTCAAATTCCGGGCCGATTACGTTTTCTGGAAACCGAACTAAGTTGGTTCGCTGAACGGACGTCCGGCGGCGGACGCATTGCGGCAATCGCACCGCGCCGGTCGTACCGCGGCGGACCCACAACGGCGGACCCGACTGCGCCGCTGGTGCGCCCGCATTGGACAGATGCAGGGCGTTACTGCGCGACGGACATGCCCTGCTTCAAGGCATCGACCAGCCCGGGATGCCGGGCCTTTTCCTGCGTGAGCGTGTAGGCGGAAAACGTCACCACCTTCTTGCCCGACGCCGCGAACAGCGCCGTCAGTTCGGCTGGGCGGCCCGACAGTTTGCTGGTCGCGTCCACTTGAAAAACGCCGATGCTGCCGACCTTGAACGCGCCATCGCCTGTCTTTTTGAACGTCGGCACCGCTTCCTTCTGCTGCGACTGAAAGCCCGCGGCCATCGCACCCAATGTGAACGCGTCGTCGTCGCCGACGGCCTGTTCGACCGGCACATCGATCACGATGATCGCCTGCATGGTGGCGCGATTCAGGTAGATCTTGCCGGAGACCTCGGGCGTTGCCGGGTCCGACGGAAATTCGGTTTCGGTGAAGCCGGCGGGGATGAGGACCTTGAGCTTGCCGTCCAGCACCTGCAGCGTTTGCGGCGGCGGCGGGGGAGCGGCGGCGTCCGCCGTCGCGCCATTCGGGTCTTGTTGCGCGGCAGGCGATCCTGCGGCA
>NZ_DIEJ01000159.1:0-20923 GCF_002418565.1 Achromobacter sp. UBA5777
GGACGCGCCCGCCGCCGCGCAGGTCGCCCAATTGGCCGCCGCGCTGGACAGCATTGCCGCCGCGGTCGAACAAGGCCTGCCCGTGCCCGCCGCCCCCATCGTGGCGCCATCGCCGGCGCTGCGAGACGTTGCCGCCGAAATCGAATCCCTGCGCGTCACGCTGGCCGGCCCCGATTTCACGGCAACGCCCGGCCGCCCCGCCGCCCCTTCCCCCCTTCATCAGGTCTGAATCATGTGTCTTGCCGTACTGGCCCTGCATACGCTGCCCGGCATCCCCGTGCTGATCGCCGCGAACCGCGACGAATTCCATGCGCGTCCCACCCTTCCCGCGGCGCAATGGCCCGACGCGCCGGCCCTCTACGCCGGGCGCGATGGTCAGGCGGGCGGCACCTGGATGGGCGCAACCGTTCAGGGGCGCTATGCCTTGGTCACCAACTTCCGCGAGCCCGGCCGGCACCTGGACAACGCCCCTTCGCGCGGCGCGCTGGTCGAGGACTTTCTGCGCGGCGACATGACGCCGCAGGCCTACCTTGAGACGGTGCACGCCATGGAACAGGCGTACAACGGCTTCAATCTGATCGTGGGCGACGCGCGGCAGGTGTGGTATCTGAGCAATCGCGACGGCGGGCCGCGCGCGTTGGAGCCCGGCATCTACGCCCTGTCCAACCATCTGCTGGACACGCCCTGGCCCAAACTGGCGCGCACGAAGGCGGCGTTCTCGGCCGTGCTGGAGCATCCGTCGCAGCCAGACCTGCCCGCGCTGTTTACCGCGCTTGGCGACCGCAGCCCGGCGGACGACGCCGACCTGCCGGCCACCGGCCTGCCCTTGGCGCGCGAACGCCTCTTGAGCAGCCCGTTCATCGTCAGCCCGGAATATGGCACGCGCAGTTCCAGCGTCATGGCGCTGCACGGCGACGGCGCCGGCGAACTGGAGGAACGGCGGTTCGCCCCGGACGGCTCGGTCAGCGGCGTCAGCCACCTGACGTTTTCCTGGCAGGCGGCCGGCGGCGGCGTGTGATGCGCGGCGCCTGATACAAACGGTTGATTTCCGAGGCGGACGGACGCGAACTCGCCTTGCGCGCGCACGTCGAATGGTTGCAAGCTACTGGCGCAGGCAGCCACAACGCGCTGCCACGCCGGTTTTTCTGCAGGAGAACTCCATGAACAAACGTTTTGAACGCTGCACGATCGCCGCCGCCATGACCCTGGGCACCATCGCTTTAGCGGGTGTCCTGTCCACCGCCCAAGCGGCCATGCCGCCCGTGCAGCACCAGGGATCTATCGAATATGTCAGCGGCGGCATCGGCATCGACGAATCCGAATCCATGAAAGCCGCGTCCAGCAGTTATCCGCTGGCGCTGACCTTTGCCGCGCAACGCGGCGGCAAGGCCGATTACGTCGCCGACGTGACCGTCGCGATCCGGGATGCGCAGGGCAAGGCCGTGCTGCAGACGACCGCGCAGGGTCCCTACATGCTGGTGAAGCTGCCGGCGGGCAACTACCGCATCTCGGCCACGTTTGATGGCAAGGCACAGGAGCGCGAGGTCACCGTGCAAGGCTCGGGCACCGCGCGCGCCATGTTCGAGTGGAAGTGATGGCACTGAGGCGCGGCTGATACGGCCGCGCCCCCTATCCTGTTCAAAGGCGCCGGACGCGTCAGACGCCCGCGAACAGGATCGCAATGACAAACCCCACGCCCGCCGTCCAGACCAGCGAGCGCAGCGCGCCCCAGTTGGCCAGGTACATCGCGAGATAGCCCAGCCGCGTGCCCTGCCAGCACGCCATCAACGTGGCGACGTGCGACGGGGACGCTTGGTTGTACAGCGCGAACAACACGGCGGCGTAGAAGAACGGCAACGCCTCAAACGTGTTGACCTGTGCGGCGTTGGCCCGCGCGCGCCACCCCTCCTGCCGGGCCAGCCAGGCCCGCGGATCGTTGTTGTCGAATTTCTTGCCGCCTGCCTTGGCGATGATCGTGGACACGAACGGCAGCAGCGCCGCCGCCAACATCAACCACGCGATTGTCTTCATTCCTGACTCCATTGCTGGCGGCTTGATGCCCGCCGGACGCGCGGGGCATGTGCCGCCGCTGCCGCATGGTCGCCTGAAAAGCGGGGGAAGGCAAAGGCGCGGTGGGCGGCTCCGGCGGCTCCGGCGGGACGGGCGGCACGATTGACTCCGGCAACTCCGGCGGCACGAGTGGCACCGCTGGCGTTGGTGTCAGCCGCATCAAACCCGCCGGCGTCAAAAGCGCCAAGGTTGTCGAAGACCGCGCTTACACTCGGTCCTTTGCGATTGCCGCCCGCCCGTCGATGCTGCCTGTCATGCCCTGGTTTGCCCTGTTCCTGGCCGCCGCCTTGCTATGGCCGCACACGCCGCTGGGCGCTTGCCCCGCTGGCGGTGACATGGGCGTGGGCATTGGCTGACGGATCGATCGACCTCGTTGCGCTCGCATGGCCCGCGCTGCTGCTGGTTGCCGCGGCGCTGGTGCGATCCGACGCCGGGCCGGCCGCGCGCATGGCCGGGCACGGACTCTTCGTGATCCTGGCCGTGCTGCTCTTTGCACATCTGCTGCCCGGGTTTCACAACCTGCGCGTGATTGATCCCGCCCCGCTCAGTCCGGACGCGATTCCCTTCAGCATGTACCTGAACCTGGATAAACCGCTCGTGGGATTCTGGGTGGTGCTGGTCTTGGCGCCGCCCATGACCGCAACCCATGCGCGCCTGACGGTGCAGTCGGCGATCCTCGCATGCGCAGCCGCGGTGGCGGCCTGCCTGGGATTCGCGCTGGCGCTGGGCGTGGTGGCGTGGGCGCCGAAGTGGCCGGCGTCAGGCTGGATCTGGCTGATCAACAACGCCTTGCTGGTGACCCTGGCGGAAGAGGCGCTGTTCCGAGGTTATGTGCAGCAACGTCTGGCGCGGTGGTGGCGCCATCGCGCGTGGGGCGCGTGGGCGGCGGTGGCCGTGGCGGCCGTGCTGTTCGGATTGGCCCATTACGCGGGCGGTTGGCAGTGGATGCTGCTCGCTGGCCTGGCGGGCGCGGCGTATGGCGCGGCCTATCATTACGGCGGTTTGGGCGCCGCCGTGCTGGCGCATCTGGGCTTGAACGCGGCGCACTTCGGATTGTTTACCTATCCGATGCGCGCCGCGTTCTGAAAGGCCGGCGCTTCAGGCCGCCAGCGCCGGATAGTCCGTATACCCTTCAGGACCCGAGGCGTAGAAGGTAGCCGGGTTCGGCGTATTCAGCGGGGCCTTGCGCGCCAGGCGCTCGGCCAGGTCGGGCGTGGCGATGTACGGCACGCCAAACGCCACGGCGTCGACCTTGCCGGCCGCGATGGCGGCCTCGGCGGTGTCGCGCGTGTAGCCTTCGTTGCCGATATAAACGCCGCCGAACTCGGCCTTGATCATCGGCGCCAGGCTGTCGGGCGCTTCGTGTTCGCGGGCGCAAATGAACGCGATGCCGCGCTTGCCCAGTTCGCGCGCCACGTAGCCGAACAGGCCCGGCAGATCCGAATCACCCATGTCGTGGGCATCGGCGCGCGGCGACAGATGCACGCCGACGCGGCCCGCGCCCCAGACTGCCACGCAGGCGTCCACCACTTCCAGCAGCAGGCGCGCGCGGTTTTCGATGGAACCGCCGTATTGGTCCGTGCGGTGGTTGGTGCTGTCCTGCAGGAACTGATCCAGCAGATAGCCGTTGGCGGCATGCACCTCAACGCCGTCAAAACCCGCCTCCTTCGCCATCTTCGCGCCGTGGCGGTAGGCGTCGACCACGCCGGGGATCTCTTCGGTTTCCAGCGCGCGTGGCGTCACGTATTCGCGCTTGGGGCGCACATGGCTGACGTGGCCCTTTGCGGCGATGGCGCTGGGCGCGACCGGCAGTTCGCCGTCCAGGAACATCGGGTCGGAAATGCGGCCCACGTGCCAGAGCTGCGCGACGATCAGGCTGCCCTTGCCGTGCACGGCGTCAACCACCTTGCGCCACCCCTTGACTTGCTCCGGCGACCACAGCCCCGGCGTGTCGGCGTAGCCCACGCCCTGCGGCGTGACCGCCGTGGCTTCCGTCAGGATCAGGCCGGCGCCCGAACGCTGGGTGTAATACTCGACCATCAGGTCGTTCGGCACGCGGCCGGCGCTGGCGCGTTGGCGCGTCAGCGGCGCCATCACGACGCGGTTGCGCAGGGTCAGGTCGCCGACTTTCAGCGGTTCAAACAGGGGGTTCATGCAAAATCCTTTCGTCCCGGCAATGGGGCGCTTGCGGGTATGGCAGACGGGCTACATATCCAGATTCAACTGCCGCAGAAACGCGGCAATCACGGGTTCATTGCGACGGAAAAAGACCCACTGCCCCACCTTGGTCGCCGAAATCAGGCCGGCGCGCTGCAACACGGCCAGATGCGACGAGACCGTCGACTGGGACAGACCGCAGCGATCATCGATGTGGCCCGCGCACACCCCGTGTTCGAAGGTGTGGCCCGGACGCTCCTCGAAATACGCATGCGGCGTCTTCAGCCAGGCCAGGATGTCGCGGCGAACCGGATTGGCCAGCGCCTTGAGGATGGCGTCGGCGTCGATCGGGGGTTGCGCGGCGTTCTGGTCGGAGGGTGAGGAAGTTGCGGTCATATTGGTATATCGCAATTTATCGAATCATATATCGGATTTATCCGATATATCGTTATGCCCCTGTTGCAATCAAGGATTTGGGGATTCCGGCCGGCGTTCCGGCGGCTGGCGCGCTGGTTTTAAGCTATCGGCCCAGTCGCGGGCAAGGTCGCGCTGAGCCTTCCAGTTGACCAGCGCCGTGATGGCCATGGCAATCACCGCGCCCAGCGCTGCCAGCGCCATGTCTTTCTGCGCGTCCCAGATATCGCCTTGCGTGCCCAGGTAGGCCGCGCCCAGGTCGCCGCCAAAGAACTCCGCGGCGCCCCACTCGATCAGTTCATAGAGCGCCGACGTCGACAGCGTCACGTCCATCGGCAAAAAGTACGCCCAGAAGCCGCGCACCTCGGCCACGCGCAGGAAGATCTCGCGGATCGGATAGGCCAGCAGCAGCCCGTACGAAAAGTGCACGACGCGGTCGAAATTATTGCGTTCCCATCCCAGCACGCTGTTCAGGCTGCGGCCGGTCAACGCGCGCCACCAGTCGTCATACGGCACGAGCGAATACGTGTAGTGCGCGCCCACTGTGTGCAAGCACAGGAACAAAAAGATCAGCGTGTATGACACCCGCGAAAACACGAACGCCCGCCGCGTGGCAAACAGCACGGCGCCCAGGCCCAGCACCAGCGCGTTCTCCAGCGCCCAGGCCGAGCGGTCGTGCGGATTGATGGCCAGCGCCACCCAGATGACGGCGAACACGCCGGCCAGCGTGGCCAGATAGCGGCGGCGCGCGTCGGCCATGATGCGTCCTAGTCGCCCTGTACCCGGCCGCGCAGCCGCTTGACCTCGCCATGCAGCACCTTGCGCTGCACGCGGCGGCGTTGCGACGAGCGCGTCGGCTTGGTGGGACGGCGCGGCTTGTCGACCTGAATGGCCGAGCGCACCATGCCCACCAGCCGTTCGATGGCCTCGGCACGGTTCTTTTCCTGGCTGCGGAAGGATTGCGATTTGATGACGATCACGCCCTCTTTCGAGATGCGATGATCGTTGACGGCGCACAACGCATCCTGCACCTCGGGCGGCAGGCGGGAAGCGCGCACATCGAAGCGCAGGTGGACGGCGCTGGACACCTTGTTGACGTTCTGCCCGCCCGCGCCCTGGGCGCGAATCATGGTGAAGGTCAGGTCGCGCTCGTCGATGAAAAGCGAATCTTGGACGTGAAACATAGGCGGGAAGTCTACAGGGCTGGCCGGCTTCCTGCACCCGGCGGTTGAAACCGCTGGATCCGGGGCTTGGCGCCATACAGCGGCCATGCGCCGCCCGGCGGCGGACCTGTCTTGCAGGGTCTTTCGGCGGATATCGGCCGCGCCAAGTAAAATAGTGCGCTTTTGCTCGAATTCCGTGGCGCCCTGCCGCCCGCATCTCCTATGACTTACTCCGCCAAAGAAATCTTCAAGACCCTGCAAGGCGAAGGCGCCCACGCAGGCCGCGCGGCGGTATTCTGCCGGTTTGCGGGCTGTAATCTGTGGACCGGCCGCGAAAGCGACCGTGCCAGCGCCGCCTGCACCTTCTGCGACACCGACTTCATCGGCACCGACGGCGACGGCGGCGGCAAGTTCGCCACGGCCGAATTGTTGGCCGACGCCATTACCGCAGCCTGGGGCCCCGACACCGGCAACCGCTACGTTGTCTTTACGGGCGGCGAGCCGCTGCTGCAACTGGACGCGCCGCTGCTCGACGCCATTCACGCCCGCGGCTTTACCGTCGCCATCGAAACCAACGGCACGATCAAACCGCCCGCTGGCATCGACTGGATCTGCGTCAGCCCCAAGGGCACGGCCCCGGTCGTGATCGAACGCGGCAATGAGCTCAAGCTGGTCTATCCGCAGCTCAACGCCCTGCCCGACGCATTCGCGCATCTGGATTTCGAGCATTTCTTCCTGCAACCCATGGACGGACCGGCGCGCGCAGCCAACACCGAGCAGGCCGTCCAATACTGCATGCAGCATCCGCAATGGCGGCTCAGCCTGCAAACCCACAAATACATAGGCATTCCATGATTTACCCCCACGCCTTGCGGAGCACGCGATGATTTCCGTGACCCGCAGGCTAGAGTTCGACGCCGGCCACCGCATCCCCGACCACCGCAGCCAGTGCCGCAATCTGCACGGCCACCGCTACGTGCTGGAAATCACCCTGACGGGTGACATCGTGCAAGCGCCCGGCGAGTCCGACAACGGCATGGTCATGGACTTCTCCGAGATCAAGCAGATCGCCAAGACGCACATCGTGGACGTCTGGGATCACGCGTTCCTCGTCTATGAAGGCGATGACGCCGTGCGCGGCTTTCTGGATACCCTGCCCGGCCACAAGACGGTCGTGCTGGATCGGATTCCCACCGCTGAAAACCTGGCCACCATCGTTTTCGAGACGCTGGCGCCGCAATACCACGGCCATTACGGCGCCGAACTGCGCCTGGCGCGCGTGCGGCTGTACGAAACGCCGAACTGCTGGGCCGACTGCAACGGTTGATCCCCGATAGCGTATGAAGGCGGGCCTCGTGCCCGCCTTCAGTTTTCCACCTACGGAAAACCGCACCGCCATCTTCCCAATTGAAAGAATCTATCGCGATAGTCGCCATTTTCAATCATTAGTAAGCTAATAGATAGGATACAATCGAATTCATGCTTACTCCATCCGACTCCCAGCTCATGGCCACCACCGCCAACCTGATGGTGCTGTCGCGCGCCTACCGCGGCGCCGCCGATAAAGCGCTCGCCGACTATGGTCTTTCCCAAGCGACTGCATGGCCCGTCATTCTGGCCGGCCGTCTTGGCGACGGAGTTCGCCAAGGCGCGCTGGCCGAAGCTTTGGGTGTGGAAGGCCCTTCCCTTGTGCGCGTGCTGGATCAACTGGTGGCCGCCGGCCTGATGGAACGGCGCGAAGACCCTCACGATCGCCGCGCACGCACCCTGCACCTGACCGAAGCCGGCCACGCGCTGCGCGCGCAGGTCGAAGACGTGCTGGTTGAACTGCGCCGCCGCATCTTTCACGACGTCAGCGAATCCGATCTGCAAGCCTGCCTGCGCGTGTTCGACGCCATGAAGGTGTCGCTGGGCCGCAGCGGCGCCGGTGCGCAAGAGGACGCCCGGCCATGAAGCTGCCCAACGTCCGCGAAACCATCTTCTCGCTCAAGAGCTACCTGAGCGCCATCATGGCGCTCTATCTGGCTTACAGCATTGGTTTGCCGCGTCCGTTCTGGGCCATGACCACCGCCTACGTCGTGGCACAGCCCTGGTCCGGCGCGGTGCGTTCCAAAGCGCTGTACCGTCTGGTCGGCACCTTCTTCGGGTCGGCGGCCACCGTTTACATGGTGCCGCGGCTGTCGAACTCGCCCGTCATCATGACCGGCGCGATGGTGCTGTGGGTGGGCGCCTGCCTGTACATGTCGGTGCTGGACCGCACGCCGCGGTCCTATCTGTTCATGCTGGCGGGGTACACCGCCGCGATGATCGGCTTTCCCAGCGTGACCGACCCTTCCCTTGTGTTCGACACGGCGCTGGCCCGCGTCGAGGAAATCAGCCTGGGCATCGTGTGCGCCACGCTCATTCACAGCATCGTGCTGCCGCGCGGCCTCGCGCCCGCGCTGACGCTGCAATTGGACAAAGCCGTGCGCGATGCGCGCAACTGGATGCACGACACGCTCAGCGGCAAGACGGCCGAACAGCGCGACAAGGACCGCCGCGAGCTGGCCAACGACATCACGCAATTGCGCCTCTTATCCACCCACGTTCCCTTCGACACCAGCAATCTGCGCTGGACCGCGGGCGCCGTGCGCGCCATGCAGGACCAGATCGCGGCACTGACGCCGGCCGTGTCCGCCGTCGAAGACCGCATGCGCGCCTTGCAGGCCAATGGCCAGACGCTGCCCGAACCCGTGCAGTCCCTGCTCGCCGATATCTCGGAATGGATCAACGCCGGCCCGCAGGCCTCGCACGAAACGGCCGTCCAGTTGCGCGCGGCCGTGACGCGGCTGACGCCTGGCATCGACAGCCGCTCCACGTGGCGCGACGCGCTGCTGGCCAGCCTGATGGCGCGCCTGCGCGAGCTGATCGACACCTATGACGAATGCCTGGCGCTGCGCCGCGACATCCGGGCCGGGCTGCAAGGCGCGCCGGTTCGCGCCCCGCGCACGACACGCGATCCGAACTCGGCGCTGCACCGCGACCACGGCATGGCGCTGCTGTCGGCGCTGGCCGCGGCGCTGGCGATTTCGGTCTGCTGCCTCTTCTGGATCGGCACGGCCTGGAGCAACGGCGCCACCGCCGCGCTGATGGCCGCGATCTTCAGCTGCTTCTTTGCGTCGCAGGACAATCCCGTGCCCGGGATCATGCAGTTCCTGACCTACACGGTGTATTCCATTCCGCTGTCGGCGCTGTATCTGCTGGGCATCATGCCGGCCATCCATTCGTTCGAGATGCTGGCGCTGTCCATGCTGCCGACCGCCTTCGTGCTGGGCGTGTTCATTGCCCGCCCGGCCAGCACCGGCAAGGCCATGGCCATGCTGTTCGGGTTCCTGGGCACCATGGCGCTGCAGGACACGAACACCGCCGACGTCGTGTCGTTCATCGATACGCAGGTCGCACAGTGCATGGGCGTGGCCACGGCCGCGATCATCGCCGCCATCTTCCGCACCGTCAGCGTCGACTGGAGCGCGCGCCGCATCCAGGCCGCCAACTGGAAAGAATTGGCGACGCTGGCCAGCTCGCCTCGCGCGCCGTCGCGTCACACGTACACCGCTCGCATGCTCGACCGCATCGGCCTCTTGCAACCGCGCCTGGCGCTGGCCAAGCGGCCCGATGATCTGGTGGCCGCCGACGCGCTGAAGGACCTGCGCGTGGGCCGCGACATCACCGAGCTGCAGCGGGCCCGCCGCCAACTGCCGATGGCCGAGCCCACGATCCAGCCGGTGCTGAACAGCCTGGCGCAGTTCTTCAAGATCCGTTCGTCCGGCCGCATGCAGGACAAGACGCCGGAATTCCTGGCGCAGATCGACCGCGCGCTGTGCAGCGTGGCCGCCACCCCGCAAGGCCCCCATGCGCGCGACCGCGCCGTGGTGGCGCTGGTCGGCATCCGCCGCGCCTTCTTTCCCGACGCGCCCGACTATCAACCCGCCCATCCGACCCTGGAGGGCCAAGCATCATGATTGGCGAATTCAATCTCTACGGCATTTATTTCCCCTGGCTGCTCGTGCTGGGCGTCGTCACCCTGGCCGTGGCCTGGGGCGTGCGCCGCGTGCTGGCGCGCGCCGGGCTGTACCGCCTGGTGTGGCACCCCGCGCTGTTTGATCTGGCGCTGTTCGTGGTGCTGCTGTACGGCGTCTCCCTCATTTCCCCATATTTTCTTCAGAGATAGGTATGAAACTCCCCAATGCCCTTCGCCCTGCTGCTATCGGCAAGTTCGCAGTGACGGCCGTCGTCGTCGCCGCCGCCGCTTACGCCGGCTGGCAGCTTTGGGATCACTATGAAGTCGAGCCCTGGACGCGCGATGGCCGCGTCAAGGCCTATGTGGTGCAGGTGGCGCCCGACGTCTCCGGCCTGGTGACCAGCGTGCCCGTGCACGACAACCAGGACGTGAAGGCCGGCGACCTGCTGTTCGAAATCGATCGCGCCCGCTTCCAGCTGGCGTTCGACCAGGCGCAGGCCTCGGTCCGTTCGCAGCAGGTCGCGCACGACCAGGCGCTGCGCGACGCCAAGCGCAACCGCTCGCTGGGCCAGCTTGTCGCGGCCGAAGCGGTGGAACAAAGCCAGACCAAGGTGCAGCAGACCGAAGCCGCGCTCGCGCAGGCGCAGGTGCAACTGAACACCGCGCGCCTGAATCTGGAACGCAGCCGCGTCGTGGCCGCCAGCGACGGCCGCATCACCAACCTGGACCTGCGCGCCGGTTCCTACGCCACCGCCGGCCACGGCGTGATGGCGCTGGTGGACGCCGGTTCGTTCTACGTCGAAGGCTACTTTGAAGAAACCAAGCTGCCCGGCATCCACGAAGGCGACCCCGTCACTGTGACGCTGATGGGCGAACCGCGCCACATCCGCGGCCATGTCGAAAGCATTGCCATGGGCATCGCGGACCGCGACCGCAGCACCGGCGCCAATCTGCTGCCCAACGTGAACCCGACCTTCAACTGGGTCCGTCTTGCGCAGCGCATCCCGGTGCGCGTGAAGATCGACGAGGTGCCCGAAGGCGTACGCCTCGTCGCCGGCCAGACCGCCACGGTGTCGGTGGACGACCGCCCGGCCCAGACCGCCGCCGCCGCGCCCCACGCGTCCTGACGCCAGCGCGCTCCGACCCACTTTCCGGAAATCCTCAAACCTTTATCGACGCCAAGCCGTACCTGCCATGAAAACCAGACTTCTCCTTCCGCTGACGCTGGCCCTCGCGCTGGCCGGATGCGCCTCCGTGGGCCCCGACTACAAGGTGCCGCCGGAGGCCGTCTCCCAGCGGCCGAGCGCGCAATCCTCCTTTGTGGAGGCGCAGGCCGGCGTGTATCGGCAAGAGGAAGTCCCCGGCCACTGGTGGCGCCTGTACAACGACCCCGTGCTGGACGGTCTGGTCGAAAAGGCCCTGGCCGCCAACACCGACCTGCGCGTGGCCAGCGCCAATCTGGAACGCGCGCAGGCCGCGGTGCAGGAAACGAAGGCGCAACAACAGCCGACGATCGGCGTCAATGCTTCGCCCACGTTCGGCCACGTTTCCGGCTTGCAGGAACTGCAACCCGGCATCGATCCGCCCAATCGCTGGTCGTACTCCACCGGCGCCAGCGTGTCGTATCAGCTGGACCTTTTCGGCCAGATCCGCCGCGCCGTGGAAGCCTCCACCGGCGACGCGCAGGCCGCCCAGGCCGCGTACGACGCCACCCGCGTCACGGTGGCGGCCGAGACCGCGCGCGCCTACGCCAACATGTGCGCGGCGGGCATGCAGCTTGCCTCGGCGCAGCATTCCGTGCAGGTGCAGAAGGAATCGGTCGACGCCGTCAGCCGCCTGCAACGCGCCGGGCGCGGCACCGCGCTGGACGTCACACGGGCGCGCAGCCAGCTCGAACAATTGCAGGCCAATCTGCCGCCGTTCCAGGCGCAGCAGCGCACCGCGCTGTACCGTCTGGCTGCGTTGACCGGCCAGACGCCGGGCCAGATTCCGCAAGCCCTGCTGCAATGCGCCAGCGCCCCCAAGCTGACCGAAACCATCCCCGTCGGCGACGGCGCCGAACTGCTGCGCCGCCGTCCCGACATCCGTCAGGCCGAACGGACGCTGGCCGCCTCCACCGCCCGCATCGGCGTGGCCACGGCCGATCTGTATCCGAAGATCACGCTGGGCCTGTCCGCCGCTTCGGGCGGCCCGGCCGCCATGTTCGGCGATCGCGGCACGTTCAGCTGGAGCGTGGGCCCGCTGATCTCGTGGACCGTTCCCAACACCGGCGCCGCGCAGGCCCGCATCGCCGGAGCCGAAGCCAACACCAAGGCCGCGGCCGCGCGTTTCGACGCGGCCGTGCTGAACGCCTTGCGCGAAACCGAAAGCGCGCTGGTTGTCTATGCCCGCCAGCTGGACCGCGACACCGCCCTGCGCGCGGCCCGCGACCAAAGCGCCGAAGCGGCCTCGCAGGCGCGCCGCCTGTTCCAGTACGGCAAGACGGATTACCTGACCGTACTGGACGCAGAGCGCACGCTGGCCAGCAATGAAAGCGCACTGGCCGCATCGCAGGCGGATTTGAGCAGCGACCAGATCGCGTTGTTCCTGGCATTGGGCGGTGGCTGGGAGAAGGAGCCGCCCAAAAATTGATTTCCATATTATGGGGATGACATTGATCTCCCCGAACCCGCACTCCTAGAATCGTCCCAAGCTAATAACTACATCAGACGATTCGAGAGCATCGGTCCGGTCACACCGGACACGATGCTCTAGGACGGGGACAATTCATAATATGGAACATTCCGCAAGCGCCGGCGACGCGCGCGTGCTGGACAGCATCACCAAGCTCACACCGCAGGATGCCGGGCGCGTCGTGATCGCCGGGTCGCATGGCGGGAGCTATGCCGCCTACTGCGCGGCGCGCGGTGGCGTGCTGGCCGTCGTCCTGAACGACGCCGGCGTGGGCTGGATGCGTGCCGGCATTGCAGGCCTGGACGACCTGCAACGGTGGGGCGTGCCCGCCGCCACCGCAAGCTATCAAAGCTGCCGCATCGGCGATGGCGCGGACATGGCGCGGCACGGCGTCATCAGCTTCGTGAACGCGCTGGCGCAAGACCTGGGCTGCAAAGCGGGTATGCCCGTGGCCGAGGCCGCCTCGCGGCTGGCGCGTGCGTCGCTGAATGCCCGTCCGCTCGCCGACGTCAAGGAATCCCGCACTGTATTCAAGACAGGCACGGACGGCGCTCCGCTGGTGATCGGCGCCGACTCCGTGTCGCTGGTCGACTCCCGCGACGACGGTCTCATCGCCATCACGGCCTCGCACGGGGAGCGTCTGGCGGGCCTGCAATCGGACGGTGTCCGCGCGTCCCCCCGCCTCGTCACGTTCAACGACGCGGGCATCGGCAAGGACAGCGCCGGCATCGGGCGCCTGCCTTTGCTTGACCAACGCGGCATTGCCGCCTTGACCGTGTCCGCGCAAACCGCCCGCATCGGCGACGCCCGTTCCTGCTACGAGGAAGGGACCATTTCCTCTGCCAACGCCCGCGCCCGAAACCTGGGCTGCCGCGTCGGCACGCCGCTCAAAACCTTCATCGACGCCCTGCTGAGCGGGCGCGACCCTTACTAGGAGCATCATGCGCATGTCCGAAAAACTGGAAATCACCGGCGGCGAAGCCATCGCCCGCATGTTCGCGGCGCACGACGTCGGTCTGATGTTCGGCATGGGCGGCTTTCAACTGCTGCCGTTCTATGACGCGGCGCGCCGCCTGAAGCTGAATCACAACCTGATCAACGACGAGCGCTGCGCAGTATTTGCGGCCGATGCCTACACCAAGGTCAGCGGCCGTCCCGGCGTGTGCGACGCGACGCTGGGTCCGGGCGCGACCAATCTGGTGACCGGCCTGGCCGAAGCATTCAACGCCGGCACGGCGCTGGTGGCGCTGGTCGGCGACGCGCACCGGATGCACGCGTGGAAGAACATGACGCAGGAAGCCCGGCAACTGGAAGTGCTGCGGCCGGTCGTGAAAGACGTGCTGCGCGTGGAGATGGTCGAGCGCATTCCCGAGCTGGTGCGGCGCGCGTTTGCCGTGGCCACCAGCGGGCGTCCGGGCCCCGTGGTGCTGGACGTGCCCGAAGACATCGCGCACGCCATCCATGCCTTTGACGCCGACGACTTTTATTCCAGCCCCAACTACCGGCGCTCGCCCGCCCTGCGCTGCCGGCCGTCGGCCGAGGACGTGGCGCAAGCGGCCAGCATGCTGGCCGGCGCCGCCCGCCCGCTGATGCTGTGCGGCGGCGGCGTACACATCAGCGATGCCGCCGAGACCGTGCAGGCTTTCGCGCGCAAGTTCGGCATCCCCGTCGCCCACACCATGAGCGGCAAGGGCGCGATCGCCTGCAACGATCCGCTGAACGCGGGCCTGTTCACCCGCTACAGCCGCATTGCCAACGACCTGATCGCCAAGTCGGACTGCCTGTTTGTCGTCGGTTGCAAGCTGGGCGAGGTGGCGACGCGCCGCTACGACCTGCTGGCCGCGGGCGCGCCGATCATCCATCTGGACATCGTGGCCGAGGAATTCGACCGCACCACCACGCCCGCCCTGCGGCTGTGGGGCGACGTGCGCGCCACGCTGGAAGACCTGGACGCGCGCCTGGCCGCCCACGGCGCGCACGCGCGCCAGGACTACGTGGACGAGGTCGGCCAGGCCATGCACGCGTGGCGCGAATCCGTGAACGCCAAGCTGACGTCGGCCGACCGGCCCGTCGGCATGGCGCGGCTGCTGCACGAGATCAACGCCTCGCTGCCGGATGACGGCATCCTGGTCGCGGACGGCGGCTTCGCGGCCCACTGGGGCGGCCTGCTGTTCGATACCAAGCGCGCAGGCCGCGGCTTCGTGCCGGATCGCGGCTTTGCCTCCATTGGCTACGGCATCCCCGGCGCGATCGGCGCGGCCGCGGCGGCGCCGGGACGCCAGGTGGTCAGCCTGACGGGTGACGGCGGTTGCAACATGTCGCTCGGCGAACTGGAAACCGCAGTGCGCATGAAGCTGGCCTTTACGCTCGTGGTGGTCAACAACGCGGCCTCGGGGTACATCAAGGCGCTGCAGCACCTGATGTACGGCGCGGGCAGCTACCAGTCTTCGGACCTGGTCGACACCAATTACGCCAATGTGGCGCGCGCGCTGGGCTGCAATGGCATCCGCGTGGAAGACCCCGCAGAGCTGCCCGCCGCGCTGGCAGAGGCATATGCCTGCAAGGACCGTCCCACCATCCTGGACGTGGTGGTCACGCGCGACCCCGCGCACATGCTGCCGGGCGTGGACAGCCGGGCCGCCAAGATCAAGCCGGGCGACCGCATCGCCTGACGGCGGCGCGCAACACCCGGTTCAAGACACAACAAAATCAAGCAAGGAGACAACCCATCATGAAGCGCAGAACCTGGATCAAGCTGGCGGCCGCCGCTGCAACGCTGTCGCTGGCGGGCGCCGCCGCGGCGCAGGCCACCTACCCCGACCGCCCCATCCGCCTGATCGTGCCCTTCCCGCCCGGCGGCACGTCCGACGTGGTCGGCCGCATCTTTGCCGAGGCGCTGGCCAAGCAGATCGGCCAGCCGGTCGTGGTGGAAAACCGGGGCGGCGCAGGCGGCACCGTCGGCAGCCGCGCCGTGGCCTCGGCCGCGCCGGACGGTTATACGCTTCTGCTGGGCACGTCCAGCACCAACGGCACCAACCCCGCCGTGTACAAGAACCTGCCCTACGACGCGGTGAAGGACTTCACGCCGGTCACGCAGATCATCCGCGTGCCGGGCGTGATCGTGGTGAACAAGAACTTTCCGGCCAAGGACTATGCCTCGTTCACCGCCTTGATCAAGGGCGCGCCCGGCAAGTATTCCTATGCCTCGTCGGGCAATGGCGGCGCCACGCACATGGCGATGGAGTACTACAAGTCGCTGTCCGGGCTGGACATGATGCACGTGCCGTATCGCGGCACCGGCCCCGCGCTCAATGACGTGATCGCCGGCCAGGTGCCCATCCTGTGGGATACGGCCGCGTCGTCGATGGCGCACATCCAGTCGGGCAGCCTGCGCCCGATCGTGGTGGCCGCCAAATCGCGCCTGCCGCAATTGCCCGACGTGCCCACCTTTGCTGAAGTCGGCCTGCCGGACTACGACGCGGAAATGTGGAACGGGCTGCTGGCCCCCGCCGGCCTGCCGAAGGACGTGCTGGCCAAGCTCAACGACGCGTCCCGCAAGGCGCTGGCGGACAAGGACGTGCAGGCCAAGTACGCGGGTGTTGGCGCGTACGTGGTCGCCGACAAGCCCGAGGCCTTTGCCGCGATGATCCAGGACGACGTGGCCAAGTGGAAGAAGGTGGCCGACTTCGCCCACATCTCGGCGGAATGACATGGGCGAGCGGCTGAAGGACAAGGTGGCGCTGGTGTTTGGCGCGGGGTCGTCCGGGCCGGGCTGGGGCAACGGCAAGGCCGCGGCGGCGCTGTATGCGCGTGAAGGCGCGCGGGTCTTCGCGGTGGACGTCAGGGAGGACGCCGCGCGCGAAACCTGCGCCATCATCGAAGCCGAAGGCGGCTGTTGCCAGGCGTTGACCGCCGACGTGACGGACTCCGCGCAGATCCAGGCCGCGGTCGCCGCCGTGCTGGCGGCCGCCGGACGCATCGACGTGCTGCACAACAACGTGGGCATCACCGAAATGGGCGATCCCATCGAGGCCAGCGAGGAAAGCTGGCATCGCGTGCTGGACACCAACCTGACCGGCGTGTTCCTGACCTGCAAACATGTGCTGCCCACCATGCTGGCGCAGCGCTCGGGCAGCATCGTCAACATTTCGTCGCTGGCCTCGATCCAGGTCAATTCGTATCCGTATACCTCGTACTACGCGGCCAAGGCGGGGTTGAACCATCTGACGCGGTCGCTGGCGGTGCGTTATGCGCCGGACAATATCCGCGTGAACGCCGTGCTGCCCGGCGTCATCGACACGCCGTTGATCTACAAGCAGATTGCGGGGCAATTCGGCGATGTCGAGGAAATGCGGCGGCGGCGCAATGCCGCCAGTCCGATGGGGCGGATGGGGGATGCGTGGGATGTCGCGCATGCCGCGCTGTTCCTGGCGAGCGACGAGGCCAAGTACATCACGGGGGTGTGTCTGCCGGTGGATGGGGGCAAGGCCTGCGCGGGGCGCTGACGCGCGCGGGCGCGCGGCGTTTCGCCGAGGCGCCGGCTGCGCGGCGTTTCCTGACGGGCCGGGCGCGGAACTTCCGTTCGCCCGGCAGCGATCAGAAGCGCGGGGCCAGGTCCGCGGACAATTCCGAAGCCGCCCGCTGCAACGCAGCCACCACATCCGCGAGGCGCGCGCCGGACAGGCGCGAACGGATCGCCGCCACGCTCAGCGCCGCCACCACGTGCTGTTCACGGTCAAACACCGGCACGCCCACCCCCAGCATGTCGGGAATGATGCGGCCCGGGTTGAGCGCGTAGCCGTGCTTGCGCGCGGCGGCGATGTCTTCGCGCAGCATGTCGGTGGACGGCAGATCGGGCGCGGCGCTGGCGTCGTAGCGCGCCAGTACGCGGTCGATATCGTCGTTGGGCAGGAACGCCAGCAGCGCCAGGCTGCCCGCCCCCACGCCCAGCGGGCGGCGATGGCCGACTTCCAGCGTCAGGATCTTGATGGGAAAGTCGCCCGTCTTGCGGTCCACGCAAACCGCTTCGTGCCCCGACCGCACCGACAGGAAGCTGGTGTCGCCCGTGGACTGCGCAAGCCGGAGCACGGCGGATTCGGCGATGGCCTTGATGCCGTGCCGGCTTTCGGCGGCCAGCCCCAGGATGTAGGACTCGCGGCCCAGGCTGTAGGTCTTGAGCCGCGGATTGAGCGACAGGAAGCCTTCCTGCAGCAAGGCCGACAGCATGCGGTGCGCGGTGGGCGGCGTCAGACCGACGTCACGCACGACGTCGGTCAGACCAACGCCGCGCGCGGGCGCTGCGCCGACGTATTTAAGGATGCGCAGCACGCGGAAGATGCTTTGCGCGCCGCCGACGGCATCGGCCGCGCGTTGTTGCGCGGGCGCGGAGGTTTTCGCGCCAGTCGTGGCAGATGCCGCCATCAATGCACCGTCGTCCCGTCCGGCGGCGTCTGGTTCAGTCCCAGCGCGGCCTCCCAGCTGCGCAGCGGCACGCAGGTCTGCAGGCGGACGATGGCGCGCTGGATCAGGGCGGGATGCAGTTCGTGGCCGACGTGGGTCGCGATATCGATGGTGGAGTCGCCGTGCAGTTCGGCCAGGCGGGCCTGCGCGGCCTGCGCCTGCGAAACGCTCATGACCGCGTCGTCGGCGCCGTGCAGGAGATGGATCGTGGTGTACAACGGCGCGTTCTTGGGCAGTTGCGCATAGCGGCCCGAGAACGCGATGACGCGGCCGGCCATGCCGTCGTGCGCCTGCACCAATTCCAGCGCCATGATGGCGCCCTGCGAAAAGCCGGCCAGCGCGGTGTCGGACTGCAGCAGGCCGAAACGCGCCTGCGCCTCGCGCACGTAGGTTTCCAGCTGCGGCATGGCCTGGGCCACGCGCTCGGCGCGGTTGTCTTCGGTGACGCCGCGCACGGAGAACCACTGCCGGCCCGCCCCGCCGCCGTCAAAGGCCTCGAAACCTTCGGGGATCAGCACGGCCGCCGTCGGAAAGGCCGCGCGCACCGCCTGGGCCAGGGGTTCCAGGCTGGCGGGCGATCCGCCCACGCCGTGCAGCAGGATGAAGAGCTGGCGCACGTCGACGCCGGGGTCGGGAAGAAATTCGATAGAACTGGAAGACGCCATGAAGCTGCTCCGTGCTGGCCTGGGACGGTGGGACTGCGCCCCGATTGCCGCATTGTAAAATGCGCCGCGCCTGGCATCGCACCGATGACGCCGGGCTTTTTTGCACGCCGCCCCGCGCTTGCCCGCGAGGACGGGCGCCCGCCGATGGCAATGTCCAGCGCCGGCGATGCCCGGCGGCGGCCACCACACGCCTTGTCATGCACACACCGAACATCGACTCGGGCGCCGCCGCGCCTGTCTGCAACACTAACGGCGACACCGCCGGCACCAATCAGCTGCACCGCGTGCTCAAGGCACGCCACCTCACGATGATAGCGCTGGGCGGGGCCATCGGCACCGGCCTGTTCGTCGCTTCCGGCGCGGCCATCGCGCAGGCGGGCCCCGGCGGCGCGCTGATGGTCTACCTGGTGATCGGTCTGATGGTGTACTTCATCATGACCAGCCTGGGCGAGCTTGCCACCTTCATGCCGGTGTCGGGCTCGTTCTGCACCTATGCGTCGCGCTACGTGGACCCGGGCTTCGGCTTTGCGCTGGGCTGGAACTTCTGGGTCAGCTGGGCCACGGTGGTGGCGGTGGACGTCGTGGCGGCGCAGCTCGTCATGGCGTACTGGCTGCCGGACACGCCAGGCTGGATATGGAGCGTGGCGTTTCTGGCACTGACCTTCGGGCTGAACGCTTTCTCGGCGCGCAGTTTTGGCGAAGCGGAATACTGGTTCGCCATCATCAAGGTGGTGGCGGTGCTGTGCTTCATCGTGGTGGGCGTGGCGATGCTGGCCGGCATCATCCACGGCGGCGGGCCGGTGGGTCTGGACAACTGGAAGGTGGGCGACGCGCCCTTCGTGGGCAACGCGGCGACGTGGGTCGGCGTGGCGATGGTGGTGGCCTACTCCTTTCAGGGCACCGAACTGGTGGGCGTGGCGGCCGGCGAGTCCGAAAACCCCCGGCGCAACGTGCCGCGCGCGATCAACAGCGTGTTCTGGCGCATCCTGCTGTTCTATGTGCTGGCCATCCTGATCATCGGCCTCTTGGTGCCCTACACCGATCCGCAATTGCTGCGCAATGAGGTCGAGGACATCGCGGTCAGCCCTTTCACGCTGGTGTTCGAGCACGCGGGCCTGCTGTCGGCGGCCACGGTGATGAACGCGGTGATCCTGACCTCGGTGCTGTCGGCCGGCAATTCGGGCATGTACGCGGCAACGCGGATGCTGTTCAACATGGCGGCCGAGGGCCAGGCGCCCGCCCTCTTCAAGCGCTTGAGCCCGCGCGGCGTGCCGCTGTATGCGCTGCTGGCCACGACGCTGCTGGCGTGCCTGTGCCTGTTCAGCGTCGTGTACAGCCCGAAGGCGGTGTACATCTGGCTGCTCAATTTTGCGGGCATGACGGAATTCATCGTGTGGCTGAGCATCGCGGTCAGCCATTACCGTTTCCGGCAGGGCTACGTGAAGCACGGTTACGACACGGCCGACCTGCCCTACAAGGCGGGACTCTTTCCATTCGGGCCGCTGCTGGCCTTCGTGCTGTGCCTGGTGGTCACGCTGGGACAGAACTATCAGGCTTTCCTTGAAGAACGCATCGACTGGATCGGCGTGGTGTCGACGTATCTGGCCATTCCGTTGTTCCTGGGACTGTGGATCGGCCACCGGCTGCTGCGCGGCTCGCGGTGGGTGAAGTACCAGGACATGCGGTTCTAGCACTTTTCGGGGACGCATTCGGGGACACATTCGGGGGCACTTTTCGATACGTCCGCCCGGCGCAAAGCCCGGTACAATACTGTACATTCATACAGGTATTGAGCACCGGGCGCTTTCGCCATGCAGTCCCCCGAACACATCCATCCCGCGTTGTGGCGCGCCACGCAGTTGGCCAAAGGCGCCGCACGCACCCTGCCAACCGGGCACGCGGCGCTGTCGGCCGAACTGCCGGATAACGGCTGGCCGCTTGGATCGCTCGTCGAACTGCTCACCCCCCATCCCGGCATCGGAGAAATCCGCCTGCTGCGTCCCGCGCTGGCCCAACTGGAAACCCGTCGTCCCATTGCCCTGGTGCAGCCGCCACACGTGCCGCACATCGCCAGCTGGATGAGCTGGCGGCTGGATCCCCGGCAACTGCTGTGGGTGGCGCCCGAAAAGCCGGTCGACGCGCTATGGGCCAGCGAACAGATCCTGAAAAACGCCAGTTGCGGCGCGCTGATCTGCTGGCTGCCCCACGTGCGCCCCGAATCCCTGCGCCGCCTGCATCTGGCCGCCCAGGCCAGCGACCTGCTGTTCATCGCCGTGCGCCCGTCCCGCGCCGCGCAGACCGCCACGCCCGCCGCCTTGCGG
>NZ_DIEJ01000204.1:0-19754 GCF_002418565.1 Achromobacter sp. UBA5777
CAGCGGCCGGCACTACCGGCTAGGGTTCGTAGCTGTAGCCCATGCCGTACACCGAACGGATCGGCTCGCCTTCCATGCCGGCGTCGGCCAGCTTGCGGCGCAGGTTGCGCACATGGCTGTCGACGGTGCGGTCGACCACCACGCGATGGTCCAGGTACAGCCGGTCGAGCAGTTCATCGCGCGCCCAGATCCGGCCCGGGGTGGCCAGCAGCGTGCGCAGCAGGCGGTACTCCACCGGCGTCAGGTCCAGGCCCTTGCCGTTCCAGGTGGCGCGTGCGGCCGGCTCGTCGATGTGCAGGCCACCGTTGGCGCGCGCACCCGGGTCCGGGCGGTAGCGGCGCAGCACCGCCATTACCCGCGCGACCACTTCGCGCGGACTGAACGGCTTGCAGATGTAGTCGTCGGCGCCGATCTCCAGGCCCAGCAGGCGGTCGATCTCTTC
Organism: Achromobacter sp. UBA5777; assembly: GCF_002418565.1. Lineage (NCBI taxonomy): Bacteria > Pseudomonadati > Pseudomonadota > Betaproteobacteria > Burkholderiales > Alcaligenaceae > Achromobacter > Achromobacter sp. UBA5777. The sequence goes on from NZ_DIEJ01000204.1 coordinate 443, forward strand.
CACCCGTGCGGTGACCATGATGACCGGTACATCGCTGCTGGCACGCAGTTCGCGGCACAGGTCCACACCGTCGCGCTGCGGCAGCATCAGGTCCAGCAGCACCAGGTCGGGCTGGTAGCGCGCGAATGCGTCGATCACCTGGCCACCGTCGTCCACCCACTCGCTGGCCATGCCGGCGGCGGCCAGGTAGTCGCGCAGTACCGAGGCCAGGCGCGGCTCGTCCTCGACGATCAGGATCTTCGTGGACGTGGCGGGCGACGTGCTCATGCAGGCTCCGGCAGGCTGATGACCACGCGCAGCCCGCCCAGCGGCGAGGGCGCGGCGTGGATGACGCCGTGGTGCGCGAGGATGATGTTGTGGCTGATGGCCAGGCCCAGCCCGCTGCCGCCACTGGCGCGGTTGCGCGAACTTTCCACGCGGTAGAAGCGTTCGAACAGCAGTGCACACTTGTCGGGCGGAACGCCCGGCGCGGTGTCTTCCACGACCAGCTGCACGCCGGCAGGCACGCGCGCTGCCTGCACGCGTACGCGGCCACCGGCATGGGTGTAGCGCAGTGCGTTTTCCAGCAGGTTGGCCAGCACCTGCTGCAGGCGCCGTTCGTCACCGGACACCTGCAACGGCGTGGCGGGCAGGTCTTCTTCCAACGCCAGGCCTGCATTGGCGAAGCGCACGCGCATGCCATTGAGTTCGCTGCGCAGCAGCGCCACCAGGTCCAGTGGCGCGAAGCGGTACGCCAGGCCGCCGGACTGGGTCATCGACAGGTCGTGCAGGTCGTCGATCAGCTTGCCCAGCTGGCGGATCTCGCCCTGCAGGCCCACCAGGTTGGCCCGGTCCAGCGGACGGATGCCATCTTCGATCGCCTCCAGCTCGGCGCGCACCACGGCCAATGGCGTGCGCAGCTCATGCGAGATGTCGGCAATGAAGGCGCGGCGGTTGCGTTCGGTATCGTCCAGCGCCTGCGCCATCCGGTTGAAGTCGTTGACCAGCGCGTCCAGCTCATCGTCACTGGTGCGCTCGATGCGGGTGGCGTAGTCACCGGCGGCCAACCGGTGGGTGGCAGCGGCCAGCTTGGCAAGGCGCTGGCGCAGCGCACGCGATACCAGCCAGGCCAGCAGTACCGTCACCAGCAGTAGCGCGATGCCGATCACCCACCAGGCGCGCACCTGGGTGTTGTAGAAATTCAGGTCGTTGGTGGCGATGACGGTCTGGAACGGCACCATGCCCAGCCAACCGACGGTCTGCCCGTCCACCTGCACCGCATGCGGCTCGTCATCGCTGGTGGCGTCGGGGTTGCCGGCCACGAAACGGTGCTGCGCGTCGAACAGGCCCAGGCGCGACGGCACGCCGGTCTGGTCGGACAGCGACGGCACCGGTCCTTCGTGCCCATGGGCCAGGTCCGGGCGCAGCAGCCGCGCCCAGCGGTCGCCATCACCGTGCAGATGCTCCCAGCCACCGTGCTCGCGGTACTCGCGCTGCAGGTGTGGCATCAGCCGCTGCATGCGCAGGTCGCCCTGGTCGTTGAGGTAGTCCAGGAAGCCGGTCTGGAAGGCCACGCGGCTGGCAACACCGTTCACTGCCAGCACCAGCAGGCAGGCGGTGAAGATCGCGAGGAAGGTCTTCGCGGTCAGGCCGAATTTGAGTTGGAACTTCGCCATCGCGAAGGCCATTAGCGGCGCATGCGGCGCCGAAAGCAAGCGCCAGCTGAGCCCGTCGCACAATCTCCATATTCTCTGCACAGTTTCACGGCAGCGTGCACGGGTCAACGCAAGGCCCCCACGCCCCCCATGTCCCTCCTGCGCCCGCTGTCCCGTTCCCCGCGTCCCCTGCTGTTGCCCCTGCTGCTGGCCCTGGCGGCCTGTTCGGCGGGCAGGACCGATGCCCCGGCCATGCCCGAAGTGGGCGTCATCATCGCCCGCGCGCAGCCGCTGGCACTCCAGCAGACCTTGCCCGGCCGTGCCGTGCCGTTCGAGATCTCCGAGGTGCGGCCGCAGGTCGGCGGCCTGATCCGCCAGCGGTTGTTCACCGAAGGCCAGCAGGTCAAGGCAGGGCAGCTGCTGTACCAGGTCGACCCGGCACCGTACCAGGCGGCCTTCGATACCGCGCGCGGGCAGCTGGCGCAGGCCGAGGCTACCGTGTTGTCGGCACAGCCGAAGGCCGAGCGTACCCGCGCGCTGGTGAGCATGGATGCAGCCAGCAAGCAGGACGCCGACGATGCCACCTCGGCATTGAAGCAGGCGCAGGCCAACGTGATTGCCGCGCGCGCTGCATTGCAGGCTGCCCGCATCAACCTCGACTACACCCGGGTGACCGCCCCCATCGACGGCCGCATCGGCACCTCCAGCGTCACCGCCGGCGCGCTGGTCGCGGCCGGCCAGGATACGGCACTGGCCACCATCCAGCGGCTGGACCCGGTGTACCTGGATGTCACCCAGTCCAGCACGCAGATGCTGGCGCTGCGCAAGCAGCTCGATGCGGGCCTGGTGAAGGCCATCGATGGCAAGGCACAGGTAAAGGTGCTGCTGGAGGACGGCAGCACCTACGCGCATGAAGGCACCTTGGAGTTCGTCGGCAGCGCAGTGGATCCGGGCACCGGCAACGTGAAGCTGCGCGCGGTCATTCCGAACCCGGACGGCCTGCTGTTGCCGGGCATGTACCTGAAGGCGGTGCTGCCGATGGCCACCGACGCGCGTGCCCTGCTGGTGCCGCAGAAGGCGGTGGTGCGCAACGAACGCGGCGAACCGCTGCTGCGCCTGCTCGACGCCAAGGATCATGTGGTCGAGCGCCGCGTCAGCACCGGCCAGGTGGTCGGTAACCAGTGGCAGATCACCAGCGGCCTCAAGGCTGGCGAACGGGTGATCGTCAGCAACGGCAGCGCGGTATCGCTCGGCCAGCAGGTGAAAGCGGTGGCGGCCACGACGGCGCAGTTGGCGGCGATGCCGGCGGTCGATCCGAACGGCAACACCGACGAAAAGTCGCACTGAGGCCTGGCCCACATGGTTCGTTTCTTCATCGACCGGCCGATCTTCGCCTGGGTGATCGCCATCGCGGTCAGCCTGCTCGGCCTGCTCGCGATCCTGATCCTGCCGGTGGACCGCTACCCGCAGATCGCCCCGCCCACCATCACCATCCGCGCCACCTACACCGGCGCCTCGTCCCAGACCGTGGAAAACGCGGTCACCCAGGTCATCGAGCAGTCCCAGCAAAGCCTCGATCACCTGATGTACATGACCTCGACCAGTGCCTCCGACGGCTCGGCGCAGGTCAACCTGGTGTTCGCCACCGGTACCAATCCGGATACCGCGCAGGTGCAGGTGCAGAACCAGCTGCAGGCCGCCATGGCCACGCTGCCGCAGGCGGTGCAGCAGAACGGCCTGACCATCACCAAGTCCAGTGGTTCGATCTTCGAGGTGCTGTCGTTCACCAGCGAAGACGGCAGCATGGACAACTTCGATGTCGCCAACTTCATGGAAGCGCGCATCGATGACCAGATCAGCCGCGTCAGCGGTGTCGGCAACATCCAGCCGATCGGCCAGGAATACGCCATGCGCATCTGGCTGGATCCGGAGAAGATGCGCCAGTACGCGCTGATGCCGTCGGACATCGAGACCGCACTGCAGGCACAGAACACCGATGTCTCCGCCGGTGAGCTGGGTGGCCAGCCGGCGCTGAAGGGCCAGCAGCTCGACGCCACGGTAACCGCGCGCAGCCGCCTGCACACGCCCGAGCAGTTCGCGCAGGTGGTGCTCAAGGCCGATGCCAACGGCAGCGTGGTGCGTCTGGGCGACGTGGCGAAGATCGGCCTCGGGCCGGAAAGCTACGACAGCATCAGCACCTTCAATGGCAAGCCGTCGGCGTCGCTGGGCATTGAACTCAATGCCGGTGCCAACGCGATCGCCGTCTCCAAGGCCATCGATGCACGGCTTCAGCAGCTGCAGAAGTACTGGCCGCATGGCTACACCGCCCACGTGGCCTTCACCACCACGCCATTCGTGACCATTTCGCTGAAGGAAGTGGTGATCACCCTGATCGAAGCGATCATCCTGGTGGTGCTGGTGATGTACCTGTTCCTGCAGAACTGGCGCGCCACGCTGATCCCGACCATCGCGGTGCCGGTGGTGCTGCTGGGCACGTTCGGCGTGCTGGCTGCATTCGGGTATTCGATCAACACCCTGACCATGTTCGCACTGGTGCTGGCCATCGGCCTGCTGGTGGACGATGCCATCGTGGTGGTGGAGAACGTAGAGCGGGTGATGACCTTCGAAGGGCTGGCGCCGAAGCCGGCCACGCTGAAGGCGATGGGCCAGATCACCGGCGCGCTGGTCGGCATCGTGCTGGTGCTGACCGCGGTGTTCCTGCCGATGGCGTTCTTCAGCGGTGTAACCGGGGTGATCTATCGCCAGTTCTCGGTGACGATCGCCGCCGCGATGATCCTGTCGGTGCTGGTGGCGATGACCATCACCCCGGCACTGTGTGGCAGCATCCTGCACCAGATTCCCAAGGGCGGCCATCCGCATGGCGACCACGGTGGCGAGCCGAGCCTGCTGGGCAAGTTCTTCATCTGGTTCAACCACCGCTTCGAGCGTACCTCCAACGGCCTGCGTCACCGCGTGGATCGTTTCCTCGGCCGCCGCTCGCTGGGCGTGCTGTTCTACCTGGTGCTGAGCGTGGCCACCGGCCTGTTGCTGTGGCACCTGCCGGGCGCGTTCCTGCCCGATGAAGACCAGGGCATGCTCAACGCGCTGGTGAAGCTGCCGGCCGGTTCCACGCTGGAGCAGACGCGGGCGGTGATGGATCGTCTGAGTGCCGTCGCGGTGAAGGACGACGGCGTGCTCTCGATCCAGGCCACCGCCGGCTTCAGTGTTACCGGCAGCGGCCAGAACGTCGGCCAGGCCTTCATCCGCCTGAAGGACTGGGATGACCGCAAGGACGACGCCGATACCATCGCCGCACGCTTGACGCGGGCGATGGCCAGCGTGCCCGATGCGCAGGTGTTCATCACCTCGCCACCGGCCATCCTGGGCCTCGGCGATGCGGGTGGCTTCACCCTGGAACTGCAGGACGAAGGCGGTGCCGGCCATGCCGCCGCCGTGGCCGCGCGCAACACGCTGCTGAAAGAAGCCGCCAAGGACCCGAAGCTGGTCAACGTGCGCTACGCCAGCCTGGAAGACGCGCCGGTATACGCGGTGAAGGTGGACGACGCCAAGGCGCAGGCGATGGGCGTGAACCCGCAGGACGTCAATGACACCTTGAACGCGGCGTTGGGCGGCGACTTCGTCAACAACTTCATCTACAAGGGACGCATCAAGAAGGTGTTCATCCAGGGCACCGCCGAAGCACGCATGCAGCCGCAGGACATCGAGCGCTGGAGCGTGCGCAACCAGGCCGGGCAGATGGTGCCGCTGTCGTCGCTGATCAGCACGCATTGGACCAGTGCGCCGGCCGCACTGCAGCGCTACAACGGCGTATCAGCGATGGAAATCACCGGACAGCCGGCGCCGGGCGTCAGCTCCGGCGAGGCGATGGCCGAGATCGCGCGGCTGGCCGACACACTGCCGGAAGGCTTCAGCCATGCCTGGTCGGACATGGCCTACCAGGAACAGTTGTCGGGCAACCAGGCGCCAATGCTGTACGCCATCTCGCTGCTGTTCGTGTTCCTGTGCCTGGCCGCGCTGTATGAAAGCTGGGCGGTGCCGTTCGCGGTGATGCTGGCGGTGCCGGTGGGCGTGTTCGGTGCGGTGCTGATGATGAACCTGCGTGGCCTCAACAACGACGTGTACTTCCAGGTCGGCCTGCTGACCACGATTGGTCTGGCAGCGAAGAACGGCATCCTGATCGTCGAGTTCGCGCGCATCCTCGAACAGCAGGGCAGGGACACCCGCGACGCAATCCTGCAGGCGGTCTACCTGCGGCTGCGGCCGATCGTGATGACTTCGCTGGCGTTCCTGATGGGCGTGTTGCCGCTGGTGTTCGCCACCGGGGCCGGTTCGGCCGCGCGCCGTTCGCTGGGTACCGGCGTGGCCGGTGGTACGGTGGCCTCGATGGTGCTGGGCATGTTCTTCGTGCCGTTGTTCTACCTGCTGGTGCGCCGCCTGTTCCCGGGCCGCGCGTCGGCCGACGCCACTGTCCCGGAGACAAGCCCATGAAGCCGATGCTGCTGCGCGCCCTGGCGGCCGCAACGATGACCGCCGTGCTGGGCGGCTGCGTGAGCATGGCCCCGCACTACCAGCGACCCGAGGCGCCGGTGCCGGCACAGTTCGGCAATGCCGCCATCGGCGCGGCCGAACCGGCACTGGCGATGCCGGCCTGGCGCGACGTGTTCCTGGAACCGCGCCTGCAGCAGGTCATCGCGCTGGCGCTGCAGAACAACCGCGACCTGCGCGTGGCGGTGCTGCAGGTGGAGAAGGAGCGCGCGCAGTACCGCATCCAGCGGGCGGACCTGGCGCCCAGCATCGGCGTGGCGGGGCAGGGCTCTGCCCAGCGCACGCCGGCCGACCTGTCGCCCAGCGGCCAGGCCACCACCAGCCACAGCTATCAGGTGGGCGCTGCCATGTCCGCCTGGGAACTGGACCTCTTTGGCCGCATCCGCAGCCTGAGCGATCAGGCGCTGGAATCGTATCTGGCGCTGGACGAAACGCGCACGGCGACGCAGCTCACGCTGATCGCCGAGGTGGCGAATGCTTACCTGACGCTGCGCGCGGACCAGGAGCTGCTCAGCCTGACGCGCGACACGCTCAAGAGCCAGGAAGATTCCTACAACCTGACCAAGCAGAGCTACGACCAGGGTCTGTCGACGGCGCTGGACCTGAGCCAGGCCGAAGTCTCGCTGCGCACCGCCCAACGCAACCTGTCGCAATACACGCGCCAGGCCGCGCAGGACCGCAATGCGCTGGTGCTGCTGGTCGGTCAGCCGCTGTCGCCGCAAATTGTCGCGGCGCTGGACAACGCGGTGAAGCTGGACGACAGCATGTTGCCGACCACGCTGCCCGCCGGCCTGCCGTCCGACCTGCTGACCCGCCGTCCGGACATCCGTGCGGCAGAGCATCAGCTCAAGGGCGCCAACGCCAACATCGGCGCGGCGCGTGCAGCCTTCTTCCCGACGATCAGCCTCACGGGTTCGGCCGGCACCGCCAGCGCCAGCCTGGGCGGCTTGTTCGACGGCGGTTCGGGGGCGTGGAGCTTCGCGCCCCAGATCACCGTGCCGATCTTCGCGGGCGGTTCGCTGCTGGCGGGGCTGGACCTGGCCAAGGTGCAGAAGAACATCCAGGTGGCCCAGTACGAGAAGTCGATCCAGACGGGTTTCCGCGAAGTCGCGGATGCGCTGGCCGGCCGCGGCACGCTGGACGAGCAGATCCAGGCCCAGCGCCTGCTGGTGGACGCCAACCAGCGCGCGTATGACGCGTCGGAGCAACGTTTCCGGCAGGGCATCGACGACTACCTGAGCGTGCTGGATTCGCAGCGCTCGCTCTATACCTCGCAGCAGGCGCTGGTCGACACGCGTCTGGCGCGTTTGACCAATCTGGTCACGCTGTACAAGGTGCTGGGCGGCGGGTGGACGGAACGCACGGCGGCGGCGCCCGCTGCGCCGCTCACGCCGGCGGGCTGAAGCTAACAGGGGGCGCGCTTGGCGCCGCCTATGGGCTGCTTATAGGGCCATTCCTGGCGCCTGCAATGCAAAACGGGCCGATCTTGTGATCGGCCCGTTTTTCTTTGCGTGCAGGACGCAGACGTCAGGTGCGCTTCTTGGCGATCAGGCCCACCACGAACAGCACGATGATCGCGCCGACGACGGATCCGATCCAGCCCGCGGGTTCGCCGGGCTGGTACCACCCCAGCGACTGGCCCAGGAAGCCGGCGACGACGGCGCCGATGATGCCCAGAATGGTGGTCATGATGATCCCCATGTTCTGGTCCCCGGGCATGATGGCGCGGGCGATCAGACCCACGATGAACCCGACGATGATCATGATGATGATGCTCATGCGCGTACTCCTTACTAGGGAAAAGGGGGCGAAGTGGATTGATGATACCCACGGATACCCGCACCCCGTACGCCACCGTTGTAACAACTGGTGTGCGGACCTGCGCGCGTCAGGAGGTCAGGTCGATGAGCTGGCGCACGTCCTTGGTCAGCGTCTCGATGCTGTCGGTGTCTGACGCCAGCAGGCGCGCCTTGCCGTCCTTGTCGAAGATGTACACGCCGCGGCTGTGCGTCACCTCGTACATGTCGGCGTCGTCGCCCGGGCGGGGCTTTTCGATCTGGTAGGCCACGCGATAGCGGCGCGCCAGGTCAGCCACCTGCCGTTCGTTGCCGGTCACGCCAATGGCGTTGTTGTTGAAGGCGTTGACGTAGGCCTGCAGGATGTCCGGCGTGTCGCGGTGCGGGTCCACGCTGACGAACAGGATGCGCACGTCCTTGGCCTTGTCGCCTAGGTTCTGCAGCACAGCGGTCAGTTGCGCCATGGTCGTCGGGCAGATGTCCGGGCAACTGGCGTAGCCGAAAAACAGCAGCACCGTCTTGCCCTTCAGGTCGTCGCTGCTGACCGTCTTGCCGCCCGCACCGGGCAGCGAAAACTTCAGGTCGGGCAGGTGGCCCTTGACGTTGTAAAGCGTCCAGTCCACGTTCCTGTCGCCGCAGGCGGCAAGAAACACACACAAGCTCAACAGCAGTCCGCGAAAGAAGCGGCCGGTAATCAGGTGTCGCATGGGTCCAGTAGCCGGAAGGGGGTAAACCTTTCGGATTCTACCTGCAGGATCTGAGGAGAGCGGCATACGGCCGCAATGCCTTGTGCGCGCGCAAGCGCAGGGCAGAAAAACGGCCCGCTCGATGGCGGGCCGTTCAAAGTGGGGCGAGTCGCGCCGCTGGCGACCCAAGGTGTCAGCCAGCCGTCATCCCGCTATGGCGCAACAGCGCATCAATGCGCGGCGCGCGGCCGCGGAAGGCGGCGAACGATTCGGCCGCCGGGCGCGAGCCGCCCACGGCCAGCACTTCGCGGCGGAAGCGGGCGCCCGTCTCCGGATCCAGCGTGCCCAGTGCGTTGCCGGCCTGTTTGGCGGCGGCTTCCTCGAAGGCCTCGTAGGCATCCGCCGACAGCACTTCGGCCCACTTGTAGCTGTAATAGCCCGCGCCGTAGCCGCCCGCGAACAGGTGCGAGAAGGCGTGCGGCAGGCGGTGCCATTCGGGCGGGAACAGCACGGCAACTTCCTTGCGCACTTCCTGCAACAGCGCCAGCACTTCAGAAATCGACGCGCCCTTGCTGCGGTCGTGCATCAGCATGTCGAACAGCGCAAACTCGATCTGGCGCACGGTCTGCATGCCGCTCTGGTAATTGCGGGCGGCGACCAGGCGGTCATAGAGCGCGCGCGGCAGCGGCTCGCCGGTGTCCACGTGCGCCGAGAGCTTCTGCACCACGGCCCATTCCCAGCAGAAGTTCTCCATGAACTGCGAGGGCAGTTCGATGGCGTCCCATTCCACGCTGGCAAACGCCGCGGCGCCGGGCTCGTCGACTTCGGACAGCAGCGCGTGCAGCGCGTGGCCGGTTTCGTGGAAGAGGGTGATCACGTCGTCATGCGTCAGCACGGCGGGACGGTCGCCGTTGGGGCGCGAAAAATTGCAGGTCAGGTACGCGATGGGCGTCTGCACCTTGCCGGCTACGACGCGGCGCGTGCGCTCGCTGTCGACCCAGGCGCCGTTCTGCTTGCCGGCGCGCGCGTACAGGTCCAGGTAAAGGTGGCCGATCAGCGCGCCGTCGGGGCTTTCGACCCGCACGCCGCGCACGTCGCCATGCCAGGACGACACGGAAGTTTCGGACAGGCGTACGCCAAACAACGTCTGGATGACATCAAACAGGCCCGCCAGCACGCGCGGTTCGGTGAAGTATTGCTTCACCTCGTCTTCGGAATACGCGTAGCGCGATTCGCGCAGGCGTTCCGAGGCGTAGGCCACGTCCCAGGGCTGCAGGCTGTCCAGCCCCAGCTCGCCGGTGGCGTAGGCGGTAAGTTCGGCCAGATCGCGCTGCGCGTACGGCTTGGCGCGGGCGGCCAGGTCGCGCAGGAACACGGTGACTTCCTTGGCGTCGCGGGCCATGCGCGTCTGCAGGCGCAGCGCGGCGAAGGTGCCCAGACCCAGCAGGCCCGATTCCTCGGCGCGCAACGAAAGCAGTTCTTCGATCAGCGGGGAGTTGTCGAACTTGGCATCGCCCTGTTCGGACGCCACGGTGCCGTAGCCGCGGTACAGCGCCTCGCGCAGCGAGCGGTCCTTCGCGTACTGCATGACGGGCAGGTAGCAGGGCATCTTCAGCGTGAGCTTCCAGCCGGCCTTGCCGTCTTCCTCGGCGGCGGCGCGCGCGGCGGCAACGACGTCGGCCGGAACGCCGGCCAGGCGGCTTTCGTCTTCAACGATCAGCGACCACGCGTCAATGGAATCCAGCACGTTTTCCGAAAACTTCTGCGACGCCTGGGCCTCGCGGTCGGAAATCGCCGCATAGCGTTCGCGGTCAGCGCCTTGCAGTTCGACGCCGCTCAGGCGGAAATCGCGCAGGGCCATTTCGACGATGCGGCGGCGCACCGGCGACCAGGATGCGAAGTCGGGTGCGGCAGCCAGCCGCTGGTATTGCTTGTACAGGCCTTCGTGCAGGCCGACCCAGGTCGAAAACTCGGTGACCAGCGGCAGGGCGGCGTTGTAGGCCTCGCGCAGTTCGGGCGTGTTGACCACGGCATTCAGGTGGCCAGCCACCGACCAGGCGCGCCACAGGCGCTCGGACGCGGTGTCCAGGGGCTCGGCCACGGCTTCCCAGGTGGGCGCGAGCGCGGGGTCGGCGGCGTGGTCGACGGCCTTGCGGGCAATGCCCAGCAGTTCCTCGACGGCGGGAACGATATGCGCGGGTTTGACGGCCGCGTAATCGACCAGTTCGGACACGGGGGCGAGCAGGGGGTTCTGGGTCATGGTGTTACCGGCTTATGAGTGGCAGGCGGCGCGTCAGGCGCGCCGGCGAAGGCGATAAGGATCAGGTGAGGGCGATCGGTCTGAACGCAAGGCCTGACCAAGGGGATGGCCCATGCGCCGGGGCTGCCGACAATAGGATGGTGTCGTCACCCATTTGCGGTGGGTGTCTGACACCGGGACCTACGCTTTACCCCGCAGCGCGTTCAGCCGCTTCGACCGTATTGACCAGCAGCATGGCGATGGTCATCGGACCCACGCCGCCCGGCACGGGCGTGATCGCGCCGGCCACTTCCTTGGCGGAGGCAAAATCCACGTCGCCGCACAGCTTGCCGTCGGCGCCGCGGTTGATGCCCACGTCGATGACGACGGCGCCGGGCTTGATCATCGAGCCGTCGATCATGCCGGGCTTGCCGGTGGCCACGACCAGCACGTCGGCGCGGCGGGTCTGGGCCGCCAGGTCGCGCGTCTTGGAGTTGCAGATCGTGATGGTGGCGCCGGCCTGCAGCAGCAGCATGGCCATGGGCTTGCCCACGATGTTGCTGGCGCCGACGATGACGGCCTCAGCGCCGCGCAGCGTCACGCCTTCCGATTCCAGCATCTTCATCACGCCGTACGGCGTGCAGGGACGGAACAGCGGCTGCCCGGTCATGAGCAGGCCTGCGTTGCTGATATGGAAGCCGTCCACGTCCTTCTCGGCCGCGATGGCCTCGATGACCTTGTGGGCGTCCATGTGCTTGGGCAGGGGCAACTGCACCAGGATGCCGTGGATGCTGGGATCCTGGTTCAGCACGTCGATGCGGGCCAGCAGTTCGGCCTCGGTCATCTCGGCCGGGTATTGCTCTTTCACGGAATGCAGTCCGGCCTTTTCGCAGGCCGCGACCTTGTTGCGCACATACACCTGCGAGGCGGGGTCCGCGCCGACCAGCACGACGGCCAGGCCGGGGCGGGTGCCCTTTTCGGCCAGGGCCGAAACACGCTGGGCGACTTCTTCGCGAATGCGCTGCGAAAGGGCCGCGCCGTCAATAATCCTTGCGGTCATGCGTGTGCCTCGGGTTTGGCCAAGGCCACTTTCATCAAATCTGCAACGGTGGTCACTTCAAGTTTTTCCATAATGTTGGCGCGGTGCGCCTCGACGGTCTTGATGCTGATGCCCAGGTCGTCGGCGATCTGCTTGTTCAAGCGGCCGGCGACGATGCGCTCCAGCACCTGTTGCTCGCGCGCGGTCAGGCGCGCCAGCATGGCTTCGTGGTCCTTCTGGGCCTGGTGCTTGCTCACGCGCTGCGTGGCCTGCTCCAGCATGCGCGCCACGATTTCGCGCAGGTCGGATTCGTTGAACGGCTTTTCCAGGAAGTCGACAGCGCCTTTCTTCATGGTGGACACCGCCATGGGGACGTCGCCGTGGCCCGTGATGAACACGATGGGCAGCGGCGCATTGCGGATGATGAGCTGTTCCTGCAGCTCCAGGCCGCTCATGCCGGGCATGCGCACGTCGGCGATCAGCACGCCGATCTGGCTGGCGTCGTAGTCTTCCAGGAAGGACTCGCCGCTGGCGTAGGCGCGAACGCGGTATCCATTGGCTTCCAGCAGCCAGCGCAGCGAATCGCGGACCGCTTCGTCGTCATCGACAATGAATACCGTGCTCGACAGGTGGGGCGTGTTCATGCGTGCAACTCCTCGGACTGATCGTTCTGGGCCTGCGTCTGGGTGGCAGCGCAGGGCAGGGTGAAGCGGAAGATAGTACCGCCGGCGGGATTGGGGTCAGCCCACAAGCGGCCGTGATGCGATTCGATAATGGTACGGCAGATGTTCAGCCCCATGCCCAGGCCCTGCGACTTGGTGCTGAAGAACGGTTCGAACAGGCGCTCGGGTTCGGCCAGGCCGTGGCCGCGGTCCACCACTGCCACCTCGATATGCTGCTCGTGAAGAATTACGGCAACCTTAAGTTCGTCGGACTCGCTCTTTTCCATCGCTTCCAGGCCGTTCTTGAGCAGATTCAGCAGGACCTGTTCGATCAGGATGGGGTCGGCCAGGACGTCGGGCGCGTTGGACGGCACGAAGCTGTCGATGCGGATGCGGCGCTTGCGGGCGTCGATTTCGGCAAAGCCGATGGCGTTGTCGACGATGCGGCCGATGGCGACGCGCTGGCGGCGCGGCTCGCTGCGCTTCACGAATTCGCGGATGCGGCTGATGATCTTGCCGGCGCGCTCGGCCTGGGACGCCGCCTTTTCCAGCGCGGGCAGCAGCATGTTGGGACTGGTGTGGCCGGCCTTGACCAGCGCCACCGCGCCCATGCTGTAGTTGGCGATGGCCGTCAGCGGCTGGTTCAGTTCGTGCGCCAGCGACGAGGCCATTTCGCCCATCGTGGTCAGGCGGCTGGTGAGCTGGATCTTTTCCTGCTGCACGCGCGACGCTTCCTCGTGGCCGCGGCGTTCGGTGATGTCGCGCGCCACCTGCATGCGCACGCGGCGGCCGTCCGTCCAGGCCAGCATGCGGTGGTGCACTTCAAACCAGCGCTGCACGGACGGCGCAAAGACTTCGACCGATTCGTCGGTGAAGCGGCCGCGGCGGCCGGCCAGCAGTTCGTCGTGACCACCCGTCTGCGCGCCGAACACGCGGCGGTACGTGCGGTTGGCGAACAGCAGTTCCAGCCCGTCGTGCGTGTCGGCCGTGACCGAGATGGCGTCGTCCAGGCCTTCCAGCACGGTCATGAACCGTTCGTGCGCGGCGGTCAGCGCCTCGCGGATGCGCTTGGGCTCGGTGATGTCCGTCATGGACGTCATCCAGCCGATCTGGTTGCCGTTGGGGTCCAGCAACGGGGACACATACATGCGCGCCGTGAAACGCGAGCCGTCGCGCCGCTGCGCTTCGACTTCCAGGCCGCTGCTGGGCGTCTTGCCCGACATCAGCACGTCCAGCGTGTGCTGGTGCTGTTCGTGGCGGCCCGGCACCCAATACGGGAAGGGCGGGCTGCGGCCGATCAGGTCGGCTTCGTTCCAGCCGATCATCCGGCAGAAGGCGGGGTTCACGTAGGCGATGCGGCCCTCCATGTCGAGCACGCGCATGCCCGTGGACATGGAGTTTTCCATGGCGCGCCGAAAACCCGTTTCGGCAATGAGCGCGGCCTCGGCGGTGGACCGGAAGCGGGTGTAGCGCCACAGCATGAGCAGGCTGATGACGATGACGCAGGACAGCGCCAGCACGACCCAGATGAGGCGTTGCTGACGCAGCTCCTGGTCTATCGTGACAAACATGACGCTGTCGTCATGGATGCGCTGCAGCCAGAAGAACACCGCCATCACACAGATATAGAGGATCAGCACCATGGCGGGCGTGACCCAGTACACCCCGCGCCGCCGGGTGCGGGCGTGGTCGTGGAAAGGCGTGGGTATGTTGGACTTGGGCGCGCTGGACATGGAATTCGGGGCCGGTAGACCGCGCATTTTAGTGCGTGTTGGGAGGGAATTGCCGGGAATCAAGTCCACCATTCGGCCTAGACCGTAAAAAGTATGGCGTTCAGCGATTCAGCTTCCGTTCAACTTTCCGCATTATGAAATGCCGTACCGCAACATGAAATTTTCCTTGCGACCGGTTAATCTTCTTTCTTAGAATGCCGCCTGACAGGAAACCCGCCCCTGGCAGGTCCTTTGAACACCCCGACCCCATGCATTGCATGGTAGCCCGGATGATCCCGGCTACCATGCAATGTCCGCGAGTAGATCAATAAGCGGGTGTGTGGTCACGACGAACCCCAACAGGAGACACACGATGTCCTCTAACGCCCAGGCTGGCGCCGTACAGGCCGCCAACGACGAAGACACCCTTGAAACCCAGGAGTGGCTCGAAGCCCTGGCAGCCGTCCTTGATCGCGAAGGACCGCAGCGCGCCCATTACCTGCTGGAACGCCTGATTGACGAAGCCCGTCGCTCCGGCGCTCACATCCCGTTCTCGCCCAATACCGCTTACGTCAACACGATTCCCCCCGGCCTGGAGCCGGCGCACCCGGGCAACCTGGAGCTGGAAACGCGCATCCGCTCGTACGTGCGTTGGAACGCCATGGCCATGGTGGTCAAGGCCAACAAGCACAACCCGCCCGATGGCGGCGACCTGGGCGGTCACATCGCGTCGTTCGCCTCGCTGGCCACCATGATCGGCTGCGGCCAGAACCACTTCTGGCACGCCGAAGACGAAGGCCACGGCGGCGACCTGGTCTACTTCCAGGGCCACACCTCGCCGGGCATGTACGGCCGCGCCTACCTTGAAGGCCGCCTGACCGAAGACCAGCTGAACCACTTCCGCCAGGAAGTGGACGGCAAGGGCCTGTCCTCGTACCCGCATCCGAAGCTGATGCCGGACTTCTGGCAGTTCCCGACGGTGTCGATGGGCCTGGGCCCGCTGATGGCCATCTACCAGGCCCGCTTCCTGAAGTACCTGCACGCCCGCGGCATCGCCGACACCAGCAACCGCAAGGTCTGGGTGTTCTGCGGCGACGGCGAGATGGACGAACCCGAGTCGCTGGGCGCCATCGCCCTGGCGGCCCGCGAAAAGCTCGACAACCTGATCTTCGTCATCAACTGCAACCTGCAGCGCCTGGACGGCCCGGTGCGCGGCAACGGCAAGATCATCCAGGAACTGGAAGGCGACTTCCGCGGTTCGGGCTGGAACGTCATCAAGCTGATCTGGGGCGGCTACTGGGATCCGCTGCTTGCGCACGACAAGGAAGGCATCCTGCGCCAGATCATGGAAGAAACCGTCGACGGCGAGTACCAGGCGTACAAGGCCAACGACGGCAAGTTCGTCCGCGAACATTTCTTCGGCAAGCACCCCAAGCTGCTGGAAGCCGTGTCGCGCATGAGCGACGAGGACATCTGGCGCCTGAACCGTGGCGGCCATGATCCCCACAAGGTGTACGCGGCCTTCAAGTCGGCCACCGACCACACGGGCCAACCGACCGTCATCCTGGCCAAGACCATCAAGGGTTACGGCATGGGCCACGTCGGCCAGGCCAAGAACCCGACCCACCAGCAAAAGAAGCTGGAGCTGGACTCGATCCGCGAATTCCGCGACCGCTTCGGCATCCCCATCCCGGACGACAAGCTGGCCGATCTGCCGTACTTCAAGCCGGCCGAAGATTCGCCCGAAATGAAGTACCTGCACGAGCGCCGCGCCGCGCTGGGCGGCTACCTGCCGCGCCGTCGCGCCAAGGCCGACGAGCAACTGAAGGCCCCCGCGCTGGACGCCTTCAAGGCCGTGCTGGAGCCCACCGCGGAAGGCCGCGAAATCTCGACCACCCAAGCCTTCGTGCGCATCCTGAACCAAGTGCTGCGCGACAAGGAACTGGGTCCGCGCGTCGTGCCGATCCTGGCCGACGAATCGCGCACCTTCGGCATGGAAGGCCTGTTCCGCCAGATCGGCATCTACGCGCCGGAAGGCCAGAAGTACACCCCGGTCGACAAGGACCAGGTCATGTACTACAAGGAAGCGGCTGACGGCCAGCTCCTGCAGGAAGGCATCAACGAAGCGGGCGCGATGAGCTCGTGGATTGCGGCGGCCACGTCGTACTCCTCGAACAACCGCATCATGATCCCGTTCTTCATCTACTACTCGATGTTCGGGTTCCAGCGCATCGGCGACCTGGCCTGGGCTGCCGGCGACATGCAGGCGCGCGGCTTCCTCTTGGGCGGCACCGCCGGCCGCACGACGCTGAACGGCGAAGGCCTGCAGCACGAAGACGGCCACAGCCACATCCTGGCCTCGACCATCCCGAACTGCGTGTCGTACGACCCGACGTTCGGCCATGAACTCGCCGTGATCATCCAGCACGGTCTGAAGCGCATGGTGGAAGACCAGGAAAACGTCTACTACTACCTGACGGTGATGAACGAAAACTACCCGCAGCCCGGTCTGACCAAGGGCGACGAGGAAGGCATCATCAAGGGCATGTACAAGCTCAAGTCGCACGGCAAGGGCAAGAACCGCGTGCAGCTCATGGGTTCGGGCACCATCCTGCGCGAAGTCATGGCCGCGCAGGAACTGCTGGCCGCCGATTGGGACGTCGCCTCCGACCTCTGGAGCGTCACCAGCTTCACCGAGCTGCGCCGCAACGGCCTGGATGCCGAACGCCACAACATGCTGCACCCCGACGAGAAGAAGCCGCAGGTCGCTTTCGTCACGGAACAGCTGGCCAAGACGGAAGGCCCGATCATCGCGTCGACCGACTACATGAAGCTCTTTGCGGACCAGATCCGTCCGTTCGTGCCCAAGGGCCGCGAATACAAGGTGCTGGGCACCGATGGTTTCGGCCGCTCGGATTTCCGCGCCAAGCTGCGCGAGCACTTCGAAGTGGATCGCCACTTCGTCGTCGTCGCCGCCCTGCGTGCGTTGGCGGACGAAGGCAAGGTGCCGGTTGCCAAGGTGGCCGAAGCCATCAAGAAGTACGGCATCAATCCGAACAAAGCCAACCCGCAATACGCCTGAGGGTAAAGAGACATGAGCAACATCGTGCAAATCAAGGTTCCCGACATCGGCGACTTCAAGGAAGTGGAAGTCATTGAAGTGCTGGTTGCCGTGGGCGACACGATCAAGGCGGAACAAAGCCTGATCACCGTCGAATCCGACAAGGCCTCGATGGAAATCCCCGCGTCGCAAGGCGGCGTGGTCAAGTCCATCGCCGTGAAGGTCGGCGACAAGGTCGCCGAAGGCGCGGTCGTGCTGGAAGTGGAAGCGGCCGACGCTGGCGCCGCCAAGGAAGAGGCCCCCAAGGCTGAATCCAAACCGGCCGCCAAGGAAGAGCCCAAGCAGGCCGCCGCCGCCGCGCCCAAGGCCGCTGCCGACGTCATCAACGAGCTGCGCAGCACGCTGTCCGAGAGCCTGGTGCGTGACAACGCGATGCTGGAGGAGCGCGGACGCCTGCTGGCCACCGTGCAGACCCTGCTGGATGCGATCGACCATGCCTCGCACGAACAGCGCACCGCTGTGGACGCACTGGTCGGTGGCTCGGCCGAGTTGCTGGAACGCGTTGGCAACCGCTTCACCGACCATATCGCCGCCGAGACCGGAAAGCTGGACGGTATCGCCGCAGCGCTCCACGGCAGCGCCGGTGAAGTCGGCCAGCTGGCCAGCACCTTCGGCGAAGCGGTCGCGCAGTTCGGCAGCGCCTCCACCGAGCTGTCCGGCCGCCTGGAACAGATCGGCGGCGCACTGGATGCCTCGCTGGCCCGCAGCGACGAGCAGCTGGCCTACTACGTGGCGCAGGCGCGAGAGGTGGTCGACCTCAGCCTGCTGTCGCAGAAGCAGGTGATGGAAGAACTGCAGCAGCTGGCCACGCGTCGCGGCAAGGCCGGCAGCGCATGAGCGACGAGCTGGAGGTCGACGGCGGTTCGCACGCCCCGATCTGGGCCGCCTTCGGCGACCTGATGTCGGTGCTGCTGGGCGCGTTCGTGCTGATACTGGTCGGTGTGGTCGCGGTGCAGCTGGAGCTGTCGCAGCGGCTGGACCAGGAAGTGAAACAGCGCCAGGCCGAAGCCAAGCGCCTGCAGACCCTGGAACAGGCGTTGGCTGTACCGCTGGCCGCCGGCCGCGTGACGCTGGTGGATGGCCGCATCGGCATCAGCGGCAGCGTGCTGTTCGCGCTGAACTCCGACCAGCTGCAGCCGGAAGGCCAGGAGCTGCTGCGCAGCCTGGCCGCACCGCTGGCCGCCTACCTGGGCAGCCGCGAAGAGATCCTGATGGTCAGCGGCTTCACCGATGACGCACCGGTGCGCGAAGGCAATCGGCGTTTCGCCGACAACTGGGAGCTGTCCGCGCAGCGCTCGCTGACCGTGACCCGCACCCTGATCGCCGATGGCGTACCGGCTGACGCCGTGTTCGCCGCCGCGTTCGGCAGCGAGCAGCCGGTCAGTTCCAATGCCAATGAGGAAGGCCGCGCACGCAACCGCCGCGTGGAAATCGCGCCGATTCCCAAGCCCAAGGCCCCGGATGCCAAGTAAGCTTTCAGCGCTCGAAGGCCTGCGCGCACTGGTGCGCGACCTCGATGCGGGGTCGCGCTCGCTGCCGCATTACCCGCAGGTGCCGATGCTGCAGCAGGTGCAGCGCGAGTGGTCGGAGCT
Source organism: Achromobacter sp. UBA5777 (assembly GCF_002418565.1). Classification (NCBI taxonomy): domain Bacteria; kingdom Pseudomonadati; phylum Pseudomonadota; class Betaproteobacteria; order Burkholderiales; family Alcaligenaceae; genus Achromobacter; species Achromobacter sp. UBA5777. The sequence continues at coordinate 19,490 of NZ_DIEJ01000204.1, forward strand.
GCGCAGTGAACTGCAGGTCCGCCGCTCACTGCGCACCGAGGCCCCGGCCGACGGCGGCCCGCTGAACTCGGCGGTGCTGGTGCAGCGCATGCTGGACACGATGCAGGCCACCAGTCCCGGCTACCTGCGACATTTCATCGACTATGTGGATACGTTGTCATGGCTGCAGGCGCTGCAGGACGGTGCCGCCAGCGGTGCAGATACCGCGAAGCCGAAGCGGACACGCAAGCCGCGCTGAACACGAATTGGTAGTGCCGGCCGCTGG